>NZ_JBFAOF010000783.1:0-3508 GCF_040675125.1 Spirillospora sp. NPDC049652
CGCCGTCGCGCGCGGCGAGCACGAACGCGCCGCGGAGCTCCTCGGCACGGCCCACAGCGTGATCGGCTTCGAGGACGCGCAAGGCCATGACCGTCGCCGGGTCATGGCCGCCGTGCTTCCGATCCTCGGCCAGGACGTCTTCGACGCCGCCTACGAGAGAGGCCGCTCCGCCACCCGCGAAGACGCCCTGGCCCTGACTCCCTGACCCCGTCCCGGGGCGGTTACGCGCGCCGCGCGTACATGCGCATCGCGATCGGGAAGACCACGGTCACGATTCCGATCGCCCAGGCCAGCGAGTACCAGACGTGGTTCCCCACCGGGCCGCCCACCAGCAGCGCGCGCAGCGCCTCGGTCAGGTGCGACACCGGGTTCACCTTCGTCCACGCCTGGAGCCAGCCCGGCATCGTGCTCGTGTCCGCCACGAACACGCTGCTGCCGAACGTCAGCGGCATGACGAAGATGAAGGCGAGCCCCTGCACGGTCTCCGGGGACGGCGCGAGCAGCCCGACCACCACCGAGATCCACGAGAAGGCCATGTAGAACACGTAGGCCAGGGCGAACCCCGCGAGCACCCGCAGCGGGTCGGAGCCGAACCGGAAACCCATCGCCGTGCCCGAGACCGACAGCACGATCATCACCGTCAGGAAACGGACGGTGTCGCCGAGGACGGTCCCGATCAGCGGCGCGGACCGGGCGATCGGCAGGCTCCGGAACCGGTCGAACACACCCTTGCGGATGTCCTCGTTCAGCGCCGTCCCGAGGCCCATCGTGGCGAACATCGCCATCTGCGCCACCAGGCCCGGCAGCAGTTGCTGCAGGTAGGCGTGCGTGTTCCCGGCGACCGCCCCGCCGAACACGTACAGGAAGAGCGTGAGGAACACCAGCGGCATCAGCAGGACGTCGAGCAGCTTCTCCGGCGAGTGCCGCAGCTGCGCGATGTTCCGCCACGCCAGCGTCAGGCTGTGCCGGACGGTCCGCCGCAAACTGATCCGGGCGGGCGGCAGCGCGGACGGGACCGTCCCCGCCATCGCGTTCGTGGTCATCGACGTCGTCATCGGATGCTCTCCTCAAGCTGCTGCCCGGCGCCGGTCTCGGTCGCCGCGTGTCCGGTCAGGGTCAGGAACACCTCGTCCAGGCTGGGCAGCCGCAGCGCCACCTCCGCCGCCACGATGCCCGCCTCGTCCAGCCGCTGGACGACGGCGCGCAGCACGCCCGGATCGGTCACCGGGGCGGTGACCAGGCCCGCGTCCAGCCGCACCTCCGGCCGCTCCCCGGTCAGCTCCGCGACGATCGCCGCGAGCTGGTCGGTGCGGAACGGCTCGGCCGCCCGGACCGCCAGCGTCTGCCGCCCGGCCCGCGCCTTCAGCTCCGCCGGCGTGCCGTCCTCGATCACCCGGCCGTGGTCGAACACCGCGATCCGGTCCGCGAGCGCGTCCGCCTCCTCCAGGTACTGCGTGGTCAGCAGGATCGTCGCGCCGTCGTCGACCATCTCCCGGACGGTCTCCCAGACGTCCCCGCGCGCCCGCGGGTCGAGCCCCGTCGTGGGCTCGTCCAGGAACACCACACGCGGACGGTTGATCATGCTCGCCGCGATGTCCAGCCGCCGCCGCATGCCGCCCGAGTAGGTCTTGACGGCCCGGCCCCCGGCGTCGCTCAGCCGGAACCGCTCCAGCAGCGCCGCGGCCCGCGCCCGCGCCTCGGCCCGCGGCAGGTCCAGCAGCCGGCCGATCATCACCAGGTTCTCCCGGCCGGTCAGCTCCTCGTCCAGCGAGGCGTACTGCCCCGTCAGGCCGATCAGCCCCCGGACCCGCATCGCGTCCCGGACGACGTCGAAGCCGCAGATCTCCGCCCGGCCCTCGTCCGGACGCAGCAGCGTCGCGAGCACCCGCACCGCCGTCGTCTTCCCGGCGCCGTTCGGCCCGAGGACGCCCAGCACCGTCCCCTGCTCGACACCGAGGTCCACACCGTCCAGCGCCTGCGTGTCGCCGAACCGCTTGCGCAGCCCCTCGGCGCGTATCACCTGACTCACTCCTGGCCTCCCGAGGTCATGGCGGCGACGGGCGTTCGCCGCCGTCCGCGAGGTGGGAGGCCCACGAGCGCCGCCCACGACGACCACGTTCGACCCTCGGCCTGACGCGCCGCAGTCACGGCCCCCGGTCCGCTGACGTTCCGCTGACACGGCGCTGACGCCTGACTATGATCACGCCGCATGCCGGGCATCGAAGAACCCCTCGCGCTCTCCCGCTACAGCGACGCGTTCGAGAACTTCGCGGGCCGCTCGTCCGCCGTCGTGATCCACCGCCAGGACGTGCTGAACGAGTTCCTGGGCCCCGTCGACCGCCAGTTCGACCTGCGCGCCCGCACGCTCACCGGCGGCGGCCAGGTCTTCGGCGGCGTCACGAGCATGGGCAGCTTCTCCCACCTCAGCCAGACGTGGCTCTGGTCGTGGGCCAACCCCAACTTCTCCTGGGACGACCCCGCCATCGCCCCGCTACGCGAGCTGCACGACTACGGCAGCCGGCACGGCATCGTCGAGTTCACCACCGGGCACATCGACTTCTCCGGCTTCCCCAACCCGCACCAGGCCGCGACCACGATGGCCCTCGCCGCGGCCTACCCGCTCGGCGGAAACGGCTGCTGGTCATGCCGCATCAACGACGGCAAGGGCTCCGCCTACCTCCACCTGGACGATCCGCAGATCCCCGAGGCCACCTACAACCCCCTCGCCACGGGACGCCTGCTGATGACCGCCGCGGAGGTCTTCCCGGCCAACCCCAAGCTCGTGGTCCAGGGCTACATCGCCCGCTACGGCACCCGCTACAAGGAGGCTCCGAACGTCGTCGCCGGCGACATGGTCGACGGCGGCGAACTGGCCGTCCAGTTCGACGACCACGGCCGGATCACCGCGCTGAGCTGCTCCCCAGGCCGCTCCTGACGGCGACGAGGCCATAGCGTCACGCGTTGCCGCCGCGGACGGCCACGGCCGTACGCGCGATGAGCTCAGCCACCTCGTCAACACCACGCCCCCCGTCGGGCTGGCCGTCTGCGTCGGTTCTGTCACGTCCGGCGAGCAGGTCGAACGACTCGAAGCTGGTCAGCTGCCAGATCACGTCCACGGCGTCCGCAGCGGGCGGCTCCGCCGAGAACCGGCCGAGCAAGGCCGAGAGCGCCGCCCTGCGCATGTCGTCGCGCTCACGTAGGAGCCGCGCGAGGTCGTCGTCCAGCACGGCCAGTCCCCGCAGCCTGCGCACGACCGGACGCTCCGACGCCCAGAACCGGCAGAACGCCGCACAGAACTCCGCCAACGCCTCGTCCGCGTCGGCCGCCGCGAAAGCGGGGTCCAACGCGAGCCCGGCATGCTCGGCCAGCGAGTCGAACAGCGCCTCCAGCAGGCCCGACTTGGAGCCGAAGGCGTTGTAGACCGTCTGCCGCGACACGTCGGCGGCCTTGGCCACCGCGTCCACGGACACGCGCGTCACCGCCGCGCCGGACAGGTGCTCACGTGCCG
>NZ_JBFAOF010000784.1:0-3507 GCF_040675125.1 Spirillospora sp. NPDC049652
GCGCGACTTCCGCGACTTCGTCCGCGAGGCCGCCGCGACCGGCGCCTGGCACTCCTGACCGCCCTGCGAAACACCCCACGGCCAAGAACCCGAGAGGAACTCCCCACCATGCGCTTTCCCATCGCCACCGCGTCGGCGGCCTTGTCGATCCTGATGACCGCCGCGATGGCGGGGACGTTCTTCGGGTTCTCGGTCGGGGTGATGCCCGGCCTGAACGCGACGAAGGCGTCGTCGGCGATCGCCGCGATGAACGCGATCAACCAGAAGATCCAGAACCCGGCGTTCCTGGCGGCGTTCATGCTCGCCCCCGTCGTCGCCATCGCGGCCGGGATCCTGCTGCTGACGATGGGCCACAAGCCCGCCGCCTGGCTGTTCTTCGCCGCCGCCGCCGTCTACTTCATCGGCGCGTTCGTCCCGACCGCCGCGATCAACGTCCCGATGAACAACGACCTCGCGAACGTCAAGATCCCGCAGGACGTGACCGAGGCCGCCAAGGTCTGGACGGACTACTCGGGCCGCTGGACGACCTGGAACACCGTCCGCGCCGTGTTCTGCGGCATCAGCCTCCTGCTGATGGGCGCCGGCGCCTACGTCTGGGGCAAGTCCAGCTGACCCCGCCGCCCTGCTCCACCGCGAGCCCGGGCAGCCACCGGCAACGCGGAAGCCCGACCGACCGTGCCCTCCGAGCCTTCCCGGCCTCGGCGGGCGCGGCCATTTCCGCGCCCTGCTGCGGCGGTCCGTCCGACTCGGGCCTTGCTGATCCGGACGGCCTTCAGGCCGTCCCTTCCCGGCGAGTCCTCAGTGCGGGACGCGGGCGGTCAGTTCCTTGAGCGAGACCTCACCGGGCGCCCGGTTCAGCCGCGCGGACTCGTTCGCGGCGTCGAGGAGCACCTCGTTGACCGGGGTCGGGACGCCGTGGAGGCGGCCCAGCAGGACGATCTCGCCGTTGAGGTAGTCGGTCTCGATGGATCCCCCGCGCGCGAGGCTCTGCCATGAGGAGTTGCGGATCTCCGGGACGCCGTCCACGTGCCGCACCTCGACCGCGTCCCCGCGCAGTTCGGCGATGTCGCGGTTGGCGGCGTGGCCGATGCCCGCCGTCTCCAGGACTCGGTCCGCCTCGGTCCACGCGCGGGCGTGCAGGTCCGGGGAGGGCTCACCGCACACGGCCTCGATCGCGTTCCCGAGGTTCCCGAGCAGCTTGAGGTACTTCCAGCGGGGCAGGTCCGGGACGACCTGGGTGCGAAAGCAGGACGCCGCGAGGTGGGCGCCGATCCGCTCGGCGGTCTCGTCCGCGCCGGACGGGTGGCGGCCGAGGACGAGCAGGCCGGTCAGCGGCGCGCACGGCGCGACGACCTCGCCGGGCTTCAGGTACGAGGCCGGCAGGAGCACGAACGCCCCGTACACGCGCCGGAAGCGGCGCAGCGCCATCGGCTCGTTCGCGACGCCGTTCTGGGCGCAGAACACCGGCAGCCGCTCGGCGGCCGTCCCGCCGCCGCGCACCGGGCGTCCGCGCCAGGCGTCGAGCGCCGCGACGGTGTCCTGCGTCTTGACCGCCAGGACCAGCACGTCGCCCGGGGCCAACTCGATCTCCTCTGGACCAAAGACCACCGGGACCCGCAGCCGCAGCCGCTCCCCGGGAGTGCGGAGCGTCAGGCCGTCCTGGCGCAGGACGCGCCCGTGCTCACCCCGCGCGACCAGCACCACCTCGTGCCCGGCCTGGTGCAGCCGCCCGCCGATCGAGCAGCCGATCGCCCCGGCACCGATGACCACGTAGCGCATGCCCTCACCCCTCGTCCCCGGCGACCATGTCTGCGTGCGAACGGGGCTTGGACGCCGGCGGTCAGGAGGAGGTGCCGAGCTTGTCGCCCTGCTCGACCAGGCAGCGCATGAGCTTCTCCCAGTAGGCCGCGCCCTTCCCCTTCTTGATCGCCGGCTTCATCTTGCAAGTGCCCTGGATGAGGGTGATCCCCACGTTGTACTGAGCGGCGGGGACGCCGCACTGGGCGAAGGTCGCCTTGGCGTACATCTCGTTGTACTTGCCTTCGGAGTCCACCATGTTGCCGAATCTCTGGAAGGCGGTCATCGCGGCCGTCCCGGAACTGTTGTCCTCAGCCTTGTAGAGCTTCTTCAAAGTTTGGAGGCAGGCGGCGAGCTTGGTCATGTCGAGTCCGTCGGCAGAGGCCGCCGGCGTGGCACCGACCATCGGCCACAACAACCCACCCGCCAGGACACCCGCAACCAGTCGACGCCCAACCCAGAACTCAGCCACAGAATGCCCCCGACTTCCTCTATGCCCGAGAGCGGCCATCGCCCACGGCTGACCGAACCTAGCGATCAATGCGCGGACCGCGGGCCGGCGACGGCCGCGCATGGCCGTGTCCTGGCGGAGGCTTTTCCAAGACCGCACAGATGAACGAGCCGACGTGCCGAGGAGGCGTTCCTGCATGGGAACGCCTCCTCGAAGGCGGTCGTCAGTGGTTGTGTTCTTGGCGGCCGAGCGTCTGCTCGGGGGTGACGCCGGGGCGGGTCCACTGGGGGACGGGGCGGCTGGTCGGACCCCAGGTGGCGTTGCCTTCGGCGTCCGTGCGCCAGTACCAGCAGGCGTGGTTTCCCTTGGGCCAGTCCTGCGGCTTGTCCTCCCACTCCTCACCGCGACCGTAGGGCGTCATGTCGAGGAGGTTGAGCGACACGGTGAGCACCTCGTTGCCGCGTCCGGTGGTGGAGTAGGTGAGGAAGGTGCGGTCTCCGTCGCGCAGGTAGCAGGTGAGGTAGCCCATGGGGCCGCCGATCGGCTCCTCCACGTCGCGAACCGAGTACCAGGGCTGGGTGTAGCCCATGAAGTCGACGAACGGAGCGACCTCGTCCCAGCGGCCCGTGGTCGCGACGGCGAACGAGACCCCGCGGGCGTTGAGGTACACGGCGTCCCGCAGATGCCAGACCGCGTTGGTGCAGCCCTCGCACTGGCCCTGGTGGGGGGCGCCGTCGTGCCACATGTGCTTGTAGACCATGAGTTCGTCGCGGCCCTGGAACAGGTCCAGGAACGGGACCGGGCCGTCGGGGCCGACGACCTCGGTGGTGCCGTCGAACTCGACCATCGGCAGGCGGCGGCGGGCGGCGGCGATGGCGTCGCCCTCGCGGGTGTGGGCCTTCTCGCGGCGCAGCAGCTCGTCCCGCGCGGCCTGCCAGGTCGCCATGTCGACGACGGGCGGACGGCCGGTGCCTGCAGGGGTCGGGTCGCCGGGCAGGGTCGTCATGGTGTCCCTCCGAGGAGTTTCCAGGCGGACGGCGTCGGCAGCCGTCCGCAGCGGTCACCCGTACGGACTCGCGGCCCCGCCGGAACTCATCGCGTCCGGTGACATTCGGCTCGGCAGAACGGCCGACGGCCGCCCGCCTCCCGGTGCGAGGAGGTGGACGGCCGTCGGACGTGCGAGCGGACGCGCTCGGCGCCCTGCCGCGTCGGGTGCCGGACGTCAGGCGTCAGGCGGGGACGTCGTCGGTCTCGGCCGC
>NZ_JBFAOF010000785.1:0-3504 GCF_040675125.1 Spirillospora sp. NPDC049652
TGTCCAGGTGGCCGCCGACGCCGGTCGCGACGACCGGCACGGCGCACCCCATGGCCTCCAGCGGCACCATCCCGAACGGCTCGTACCAGGGCAGCGTCACCACCAGGTCTGACGACCGCAGCAGCGCCGGGACCGCGTCCCGGGACCGCCGGCCGACCAGCCGCACCCGGTCGCTCACGCCCGCCTCCTCGGCGACGGCGGCCAGCCGCCGCGCCTCCGGGTCGCCGCCGAGGGCGCCCGCGGGCGGGCCGCCCGCCACGACCAGCTCGGCGTCGGGGACGTGGGCGAGCGAGCGGATCGCGGTGTCGATGCCCTTGCGCTCGACCATCCGCGACAGCACCGCGATCCGGAACGGCGCGCCCTTGCGGTCGGCCGGGCCGTAGGGGGTGCAGGCCCGCAGGTCCACCCCGCACGGCACGACCTCGACGCGGTCGGCGGGCACGCCCATCGCGGCGAGCTCGCCGGTCTCGCCGGTGGCCGTCGCGACCACGGCGTCCGCCGCGCGCCCGATCTCCCGCTCGATGTCGACGCGCTCGTCCGGGCTGGTGTCCTTGCCGCCCTGGTGGCGGCGCTTCACCGACCCGAGCGCGTGGTAGGTCAGCACCACCGGGACCCGCGGCGAGGACTCCCCGCGGGTCGCCTGCAACGCCGCCAGGCCGCTCATCCAGAAGTGGGCGTGCACGACGTCCGGCGGGTCCGCCCGCCAGCGCCGCTCCAGGTACCGGCCGAAGTCGGGCATCCACTGGAGCAGGTCGTCCTTGGGCACGTCCGAGGGCGGCCCGGCGGGCACGTGCTCGACGGTGACGCCCGGCGCGAGCCGCACCCGGTCGGGCGGGCCGGTCGAGTCGCGCCGCGTGTAGACCGTCACGTGGTGGCCCTGGGCCCCCATCTCCTCGGCCAGCGCGGCCACGAACACGTTCTGCCCGCCGGCGTCCGCCCCGCCGAGCCCGCCGCGCGCGGCGAGCGGGTTGGCGTGCTCCGACACCATCGCGATCTTCATCGGGTCACCTCTTCCAGTAGTTGCCGCCAGTCCCGCAGGAAGCGGGGCAGGCCGTACCGCCGCACGGCGGCCGCGCGGGCCCGCCGCCCCATCCGGCGGGCCCGTTCGGGATCCCCGGCGAGGCGCCGGGCGGCGCGCGCCAGGACGTCCACGCGGGTGGAGAGGACTCCCGTCCCGGGCGGGACGGCCTCGACCGCCTCGGTGGTGGCGAGCGCCACCACCGGCAGGCCGAGCTGCATCGCCTCGATCAGCGACAGGCCCAGCGAGGTCCACCGGTACGGGTGGACGTAGACCCGGCGGCGGGCGAGTTCGGAGTGCATCCGCTCCTGCGGCAGGTCCTCGAAGGTCCAGAGCCGCTCGGGCCGGACGCCGAGGGCGCGCGGGGCGTCCGCGACCCGCATCCCGAACAGGTCGATCGGGACCGCGGCCGACAGGCCGCGCAGCAGGTCGGTGCCGGTGGTCCGGCCGCGGGTGAGCGGGTCGTTGACGATGACCCCGGCGCGCGGCATCTCACCGGTGAACCGGTAGCCCGGGTCGACCACGCCGTGCTCGACGACCGTGGTCGGGGCGCGTCCGCAGTCCCAGAAGAGCTCGTTGAAGTGGGCGACGTGGACGACCGGGATGTCGTCGCGGTCGTGCAGGAAGTGGGTGAGGTCCGGGACGAGCCGCCCCGGGACGTCCGGAGCGGCGGCCGTCGTGCCGGGCGTGTCGTGCTCGACGTAGACGGCCGGGAGGTCGCGCCCCGGCCTGCGGCCGAGCCAGCGCTCGCACAGGGCCAGCTCGTGCGGCCGCTGCAGGACGACCACGTCCACGTCCTCGCCGCGCAGCGCGTCGTGCGGGACCTCCACGGCCCGGTCGGGCCAGTCGAACGTCTCGGCGCGGCCGAGCCCGTCGGGGCCGCGGTCCGGCGTGACCGGGACCAGCGTGGTCCACGGCCCGTGCACGAACGACGTGGCCCACGACCCGTGGACGTGCCACATCAGCACTCTCATCGAGCCACCTCCTCCACCGCGCGCAGCACCTCGGACGCCTCGACCGAGGCCAGGCAGGGATGGCCGGGGACCGGGCAGACCGTCGCGCGGGTGTCCCGGCACGGCGCGCTCTGGTCGCCGAGCAGCACGGTCCGGACCGCGTACGGCGCCCAGCGCGCGGCCGGGACGGTCGGCGCGAACAGCGACACGATCGGCGTCCCCACGGCGGCGGCCAGGTGCGCGGGGCCGGTGTTGCCCACCACCACGGCGTCCGCGCCCGCCAGCACGGCGGCCAGCTCGGCGAAGCCGGTCCGCCCGCCGATGTCGAGCGCGTGGTCCCCGGCGACCTCGGCGGTCAGGGCCTTCTCGCCGCGGTCGCCGGTGACGACGACGCGGCGCCCGGACTCGGCCAGCAGCCGGACGGCCTCGGCGTGCCGGTGGGGCGGCCAGGCCCGCGCCGGCACCGAGGTGCCCGGATGGACGACCACGTACCCCGGGCCGCAGGTCAGCGCCGACATGTCGGGCAGCGGCCCGCGGACGCGCAGCCGCCCGTCGTCGACCGGCGGGAATCCCGCCTCGGTCGCGAGCGCGGTCATCCGGGCGGCCTCCGGGACGTCGGCGTCCGGGCGGTGCCGCAGGTCCAGCAGCGAACCCGGGTAGTCCTCGCTGATGCCGCCGATCCAGGGCGTCCCGGCGAGCCGCAGCAGCAGCGCGAGCGGCAGCGGCGACTGGTGGAAGGACGTCAGGATCAGCGCCCGGTCGAACCCGCGCAGCCGCTCGGTGATGGCGGAGATCTCCGCGGGCTCCACCGGCACCCGGTCCGGGTCGATCCACGGCGCGCACCACTCGATCACCCGGTCCGGGCCGGGCAGCAGGTCGGCGGCGGCCCGGCCGCGCGGCCCGCACAGCAGGACGGTCTCGTCGGCGCGCGCGGCCACGGCGCGCAGGGCCGGCCCCGCGAGCAGCACGTCCCCCAGGCTGTCCTGGCGGGCGACGAGGACCTTCACCGCGCCCACCCGCCCCGCAGCACCAGGTCCACGGCCGCGCTGAGGTCCGGCGCGACCTCGGGCGCGGCGTCGATCTCCTCGGGCCGGGTGCGGCCGGTGGGCACCAGCACCCCGCGCGCCCCGGCCGCCCGCGCCGCCGCCACGTCCGCGCCGATGTCGCCGATCAGCACGCAGTCCGACGGCGCGACCCCGAGCCGCCGCGCGGCGCGCTCGACCATGCCGGGCGCGGGCTTGCGGCAGCGGCAGCCGTCGTCCTCGCCGTGCGGGCAGACCTCCCAGACGTCGAACCGGCCGAGCAGGTCTTCCACCCGCCGGTTGACGCGCAGCACGTCGTGCTCGGTGAGCGTGCCGCGCGCCACGCCGGACTGGTTGGTGACCACGCCCACCGCCAGACCCTCGCGGCGCAGCCGGTCGAGCGCGGCGCGCGCCCCGGGGACGGGTTCCACCTTGTCGGGGTCCCCGTTGTACGGGACGTCGCGGATCAGCGTGTCGTCGCGGTCGAACAGCACCACCGGACGCGGCCGCC
>NZ_JBFAOF010000786.1:0-3499 GCF_040675125.1 Spirillospora sp. NPDC049652
CCCGTGCCGGGGCCGGCGCGCGCGGTGCTGACCGTGCTGGTCGCGGCCGTCGCCGCGGCGCGCGAGGCCGGGCTGGTGCGGCTGCCGCTGCCGCAGAACTCGCGGCAGATCCCGCAGGAGGTGCTGATGCACCGGCTGCGGACGGGATCGCTGCAGTTCGGCTTCGAGATGGGCACCGGCGTCCGGACGTACGTGTCGGCGTCGTCCCCGTACGTCCTGGCGCTCGGGTTGCTGCTGGCCCACATGAGCGGCCCGGCGACGCTGCTGGCGGGGGTCGCGTTCGGCGTGGGGCGGGCGCTGAGCGCGGCGCTCACCTACTGGGCCCGCGACCCCGGCCGCGACGCCGTGATCGCCGCGCGCATGACGTGGGTCAGGAACATCACGGCGCTGTCAGTCCTCGCCGCCGTGACGCTGCTCCTGGTGGGCTGAGCCGGGACGCTCCCGGGGGGACGGGCCGGGAACCGGTGGCGGGGACGGGACGTCCATTCGGTATGAAGCGGGACACGGGCATCCGGCCGCCGCACCTTCTGGTGTGGCTGATGGTCGTGCCCGCCGTGCTGCTCGCGGGCATGTCCAGCGGCCCCCTCGTTCCGGGGTTCCTGGGCGGGGAGCTGCCTCAGCTGCTGGTCGCCGCGTCGTTGGCGGCGGTCGCGGGGCTGGTGGTGCTCGCCGCGACCCGCTTCGTCCGGGCCGACGGCGGGACGGCCGTCGGGCGCGTCCGGACGACCCTGCGCGACCGCACCTCGCGGACGGCGTTCCTGCCGCAGCGCGATCCCGACGCGTCCGGACGGCCGCGTCCCCGGGCCCCAGGACGGACGACCAGGTTCTCGCACTGATCGTCCCGTCCAGCCTTGGAGATCGTCTTGTCCTTCCTCGACATGCCCGTGGCCGGTGCGTACGCGCTGGTCAGCGGGCTCACCTCTGCTTTCGAGCCGTTCGCGGGCGGGTTCGCCGCAGCCCTCGCGATCATCGTGTTCACGCTGGCCGTCCGGGCGCCGCTGCTGCCGCTCGCGGTCCGGGCGGCGCGCGGCGAACGGACCCGGGCCGCGCTGGCGCCGGAGCTGGCGCGGCTGCGCGAGCGGCACCGGCGCGATCCCGAGCGGCTGCGCCGGGAGGCGGCCGCGCTCTACGAGCGCGAGGGCGCGTCCCCGCTGACCGGCTTCGGCCCGATGCTGCTGCAGTTCCCGTTCTTCATGGTCATGTACACGCTGTTCCGGTCGGCGGTCGTCGCCGGGCACCGGAACGTCCTGCTCGCGCACGCGTTCTTCACGGTGCCGCTGGGACAGAACTTCGTCTCGGTCGCCGGGGCCGGCCTGCTCACGCCCGCCGGGCTGGTGTTCGCGGGCCTGCTGGTGGCGCTGGCGGCGGTCGCCTGGTGGTCGTCCCGGCACGCGCCCAGCACGTGGATGCGGCTGCTGTCGCTCGGGACCGCGGTCGTCGCGGCGTTCACACCGTTCGCCGCGGGCGTCTACCTGCTCACGTCCGCCTCCTGGACGGCCGTCGAGCGGACGGTCCTGCGCCGCACCGTCCTCGCCCCCGCGGCCTGACCCGCCTCCGCCCTCGCCCCGCGTGGGACGGGGCCGGACGGTTGACGGGACCCCCGGGACCCGAGTTCGATAGGGAGAACCGAACGCGACTCGGGTTTCCGGGGGTGCTGCTGGATGACGACGGCCGCCGCACACGACGCCGACCTGTCCGACATCGCCTTCTGGGCCCGTCCGCCGGCCGCCCGCGAGGCCGCGTTCGCCGAGCTCCGGCGGCGCGACCGGCCCGCCTTCTTCCCGGAACTGAAGCTGCCGTTCATCAAGCACGGGCCGGGCTACCACGCGCTGGTCCGGCACGCGGACGTGGTGGCGGCGAGCCGGACGCCGGAGGTGTTCAGCAGCGAGCCGTGCTCCAACAGCATCGCCGACCTGCCCGGCTACCTGGCCCGCTACTTCGGCTCGATGATCAACATGGACGATCCGCGGCACGCCCGCCTGCGCCGGATCGTGTCGCGCGCGTTCACCCCGCGCGTGCTGGCCCGGACCGAGGCCGACCTGCGCGCGGGCGCCCGCCGGATCGTGGACGACCTGCTGGCCCGCGGCCCCGCGACCGGGGACTTCGTCACCGACGTCGCCGCGCGCCTCCCGGTGCAGGTCATCTGCGACATGATGGGCATCCCCGCGAGCCAGCGGGCGCTGGTGTACGACCGGACGAACGTGATCCTCGGCATCGGCGACCCGGAGTACACCGGCGGCAGGGAGTTCGTCCGCACCGGGATCACCCGGACCGGCGTGCTGTACGGGCTGGCCTCGGGCCTCGCCGCCGGGTACGAGCTGAACCACATGGCGATGAAGCTGGCCCGCCGGCGCCGGCGCGCACCCGCCGACGACCTGGTGTCGGCGCTGGTCACCGCGAACGTGGACGGCGAGTCGCTGACCGACCAGGAGATCGGCTCGTTCTTCATCCTGCTGGTGGTGGCCGGCAACGAGACGACCCGGAACGCGATGGCGCACGGGCTGAGGCTGCTCACCGACCACCCCGAGCAGCGGGCGCTGCTCGCCGCCGACTTCGACGGCCGGATCGCCGGCGCCGTCGAGGAGATCGTCCGGATGGCGACGCCGGTCATCCAGTTCCGCCGGACGGTCACCCGCGACCACGAGATGAACGGCAACCGGTACCGCGCCGGGGACAAGGTGCTGCTGTTCTACAACTCGGCGAACCGGGACGAGGCGGTCTTCGAGGACCCGGACCGCTTCGACATCCGGCGCTCCCCCAACCCGCACGTCGGGTTCGGCGGCCCCGGCCCGCACTACTGCCTGGGCGCGAACCTGGCCCGGCGCGAGATCACCGTCATGTTCCGCGAACTGTTCGAACGCGTCCCGACGATCCGGTCGGTCGGCGAGCCCGACCGGCTCTACTCCAACTTCATCAACGGCATCAAGCACCTGCCCTTCACCTACTGAACCCACTGAGCGCACTGAGCGCGCGCAAGGCAACCGACGCCGACCCCGAAAGGCGCAGGCATGGGAACGTTCGCGGTGACCGGATCGGCGTCGGGGATGGGCGCGGCGAGCGCCGCGCTGCTGGAGCGGGCCGGGCACACGGTCATCGGCGTCGACCTGCACGACGCGCACGTGGTCGCCGACCTCGGCACGCCGGACGGCCGCGCGCACGCCGTCCGGGAACTGCTGGCCCTCAGCGGCGGACGGCTCGACGGCGTAGCCGCGATCGCCGGCGTCGGCCCGAACGTCCGGGACGCCGCGGCGGTCATGTCGATCAACTACTTCGGGCCGGTGGCGCTGCTGACCGGGCTGCGCGAGGCGCTCGCCGCGTCCGGCGCGGGCCGCGCGGTCGTGATCAGCTCGAACTCGGCCAGCACCGTTCCGCTGGTGGACGACGAGCTGGCCGCGCTCGCCCTCGCCGGGGACGAGGACGGGGCGCGCGAGCGGGCCCGCGCCGGGCAGGCCGCCGCGCCCGCCGAAATCCTCGACTTCGCGCCGAGCATCACCGCGTA
>NZ_JBFAOF010000787.1:0-3482 GCF_040675125.1 Spirillospora sp. NPDC049652
GGGAGGAGGCCCCACTCGCTGAGCAGCGCGTACTTGCCAGAGTGAGTCATGGTGTGGCCTGTTCGAGAACCCCGCGCACGCGACCGCCCCGACGAGCCGCGACGCGAACAGCACCCCGTACCCGGGCGTCAGCGCCCCGACGACGTGCGCCACAGCGAACACGGCGAGGAACAGCAGCAGGGAGCGCCGCCGTGGCCAGCGCAACGTCGCCATCGCGAGGACGGGCGCGCCGACCACCATCCCGACCGCGTAGGCCGAGATCAGCAGCCCGGCGGTCGGCACGGTCACGTGCAGGTCCCGCGCCATCGGTTCGAGCAGCCCCGCGAGCAGGAACTCCGACGTCCCCTGCGCGAAGATCGCGAACCCGAGCACCCAGACGGCCAGCGGCATCAGCCCTCACCCCAATTCTGTATTTCAGATTCCAAAACGAACGCGCGGCGAACCCCGCGCCGGGCCGGCACGGGGATCAGAGGGCGGCGAGCGCCGTCGCCGCGATGTGCTCCAGCGCCGGACGTCCGGCGCCGTAGCGGGCCGCGATGCGCAGCCCGCTGACCTGGGCGAGGACGAAGTGGGCCAGGGTGTCCGGGTCGCGGTCCGCGGCGAGTTCGCCGTCCCGGACCGCGCGCTCGCAGGCCGCCTTGGCGACCTCGAAGCGCCGCCGGTAGTCGCGCTCCAGCAGCCGCGCGATCTCCGCGTCGCGCGGCGCGAGCTCGACGCTGGTGTTCACCACCAGGCAGCCGAGCCCCTGCTCGCACTCCTCGGCGATGACGCCGCCGAGCAGCGCCGCGACCTTCTCCCGGTACGGCGCGGCGCTCTCCATCAGCTCGGTGCTCTCGCCGGTCCTCGCCTCCACGTACCGCGTGAGCGCCCGGACGAACAGGTCGTGCTTGCTGGTGAACGCGTTGTAGATGCTGCTGCGCCCCAGTCCCATCGCCGCGCACAGGTCGTCGGTCGAGGTGCCCTCGTACCCCTTGCGGCGGAACGCGTCCACCGCCGCCTCGACCGCGCGGGCCTCGTCGAACGTCCTCGGTCGTGCCATGCGGACGACGCTAACACGTTTTGGAACCAAGATTCCATAACGTCATACTGGGCGGATGGTGACGGTTGACGACGTCCGGCGCGTGGCCCTCCCCCTCCCTCGCACCTCGGAGCACCTGATCAGGGACCGCGTGAAGTTCCGCGTCGGCGCGATCGTCTACGTGGCCTTCTCCCGGGACGAGACGCTCATGGGCTTCGCCTTCCCGAAGGAGGAGCGGGACGGGCTGATCGCGTCCGAGCCGGCCAAGTTCCTGATGCCGAGCGTGTCCGACCAGCGCTTCAACTGGGTCGAGGCCCGCACCGCCGCCCTGGACGAGCCGGAGATGCGCGAACTCGTCACCGACGCGTGGCGCATGGTCGTCCCGAAGCGCGTCGCCGCCGCCCACCTCGGCCTCTGACCGCGAGTGCGCCGCGCCGCACCCCGTTCATCCCCCGAGGAGCCGGTGCACCGCCTTGCGGAGGTCGGTGGACGGGTCGGACGTGCGCAGGGCGACGAACCCGTCCGGGCGGACGAGCAGCAGACCGTCTTCCGGAATCCAGTCGGCGCTGACGAGGTGCGCGGGAAGCCCGGCCTCCTCGGCGGCCCTCATCCACGACTCGGTGTTGGTGAAGACCGTGAAGCGTGACGCGACGAGGTCGAGCGTCGAGACGCCGTCCGCGACCCACGCGTGCGGGACACGCGATCCGGGCGAGCCGTCCAGGACGAGATCCTCGGTGGACGGCAGGCCGGGCCGCGCGTCGATGATCGCGGACGAGTCGTACCGGTAGCCCAGGTGCACGACCGGGGCGTGGACGGCGCCGACGGCGGCGCGCGCGGCGGCGGCCTCGGGACCCGTGCCCCAGTGGAGGCTGGGATCGGCCAGCCGCAGGAGCGCCTGCTCCAACACGAGCGCGGCGACGGGCCGGCGCTCCGCCTCATAGGTGTCGAGCAGACCGAGCCCGGCGGGAACGGCATCCGCGGTGGTGTCGGCGGTGACGGCGGCGAGCTTCCAGGCGAGGTTGTGCGCGTCGGCGACGCCGGTGTTCATCCCGAACGCGCCGACCGGCGGGACGGTGTGGGCCGCGTCCCCGGCGAGGAAGACCCGGCCGTCCCGGAAGCGGTCGGCGAGCTGTCCGCGCACCCGCCACGGAGCCGCGCCGAGCACCCGGACGTCGAGACCAGGGTCGCCGACGGCGGCTCGCACCAGGTCACGGCACCGGGCGTCCGTCAGGCCGTCCTCGTACGGGACGTGCAGCACCCACGTCCGCTCGCCGTCGATCGTCACCAGCATCCCGGTGTCGGTGTCGCAGGTGACGAAAGTGTGGTCTCCCGTGTACGGCGACAGGTCGGCCTCGAACAGGACGTTGGTCAGCGGCCCTGCGAGCGCGCCGGGCCCGGACACTCCGATCCCGAGCGCCTCCCGGACGCCGCTGCGGGCCCCGTCCGCCGCGACCAGGTAGTCGGCCCGGACGGTCCGGCCAGGCAGGACGGCGGTCACGCCCGCGTCGTCCTGGGTGAAGGAGAGCAGCGGCGTGGAGTAGGCGACCGTGACGCCCCGCTCCCGGGCGGCCGCCAGCAGGACCCGGTCGAGCCGGTCCTGCGAACAGGGTCCGCGGAGCGCGGCGGGGGAGACGTCCGCGAACCGCTCCATCATCCGGACGGGTCCGGGCGGGGCCGCGGCGGCGAGGGCGTCCAGGTCGGCGGCGGCGAGCGTCGAGGCGGTGATCTTGCCGAGACCGCCGGTCATGGGGATCGCGGCGGCGTTCACGGCGTCCTGGAGTCCCAGTTCGCGGAAGAGCTCGGCTGTGCGGGGGCCGATGCCGGTGGCGCGCGGATGGACGTCCGGCCCCTCGCGGTGCTCGACGACCATGACGTCCGCTCCGTGGTGGGCGAGGAACAGCGCGGTCGACAGCCCGACGGTCCCGGCTCCGGCGACGAGGATCATGACGGCTCCTTGTGGTTACGGTGTATCCGTTATGGCGACACAGTATCTACAACGGTACGATGCCCGCAATGGACGGACTGGTGTGGACGAAGGAACGGCGCGAGCCGCGCCGGCGGGCGCCGAGCGTGGAGCGGTTCGTGAAGCGCGCCGTTGCGATCGCCGACGCCGAGGGCCTGGACGCGGTGTCGATGCGCCGCGTCGCCAAGGACCTCGGCTCCGGGACGGCGTCGCTGTACCGGTACATCGCGAACCGGGACGAGCTGCTCGACTTGATGATCGACGCCGTCCAGGGCGAGGACGCGCCGCCCGGCCCGACCGGCGACTGGCGCGCCGACCTGGGCGCCCACGCGCGGCGGATGCGGGCCGTCCTGCTGCGGCACCCGTGGCTCGGCGCGGAGCTGACCGGCCGCCCGGCGCTCGGCCCGAACTCGCTGCGCTCGTATCCGCACAGCACGGCGGTCGGTGCCACGTACGCCGACGCGGGGACCACGGGACGTCGTCCCCGATGCTCGATCAACA
>NZ_JBFAOF010000788.1:0-3469 GCF_040675125.1 Spirillospora sp. NPDC049652
GGGCCCGCCGCGCCGAACGGCGCCGGCGCCTCTCCGCGGGCCGCCCCCCCCCCCCCCCGCCGGGAACCGGGCCCCGGTTCCGGCCCGACCCCGCTGGAATCCCCCGCTGAAAAGGAGACACGCGTGAGCGGAAAACTCGCCGGCAAGGCCGTCCTCATCACCGGAGCGTCACAGGGCATCGGCGCGGCGACCGCGCGGACGTTCGCCGGGTACGGCGCGCGCGTCGTGATCGCCGACGTCCTGGAGGACGCCGGGCGGGAGACCGCCGAACTGATCAAGAAGGACGGCGGCGAGGCGCTGTTCGTCCGCGCCGACGTGACCGTGGGCGCCGAGGTCGAGGCCGCCGTGGCCGCGACGGTCGCCGCGTACGGCCGGCTGGACGCCGCGGTCAACAACGCCGGGATCGAGGAGCAGGGCTCGGCGCTGCACGAGGTCACCGAGGAGTCCTGGGACCGGCTGGTCGCGGTCAACCTCAAGGGCGTCTGGCTGTCGATGAAGTACGAGATCCGGCAGATGCTCGCGCAGGGCGGCGGCGTCATCGCGAACATGGCGTCGGTCGCGGGCCTGGTCGGCCTGCCGCTCGGCATCTCCGACTACTCGGCGACCAAGGGCGGCGTCGTCGCGATGACCCGCACCGCCGCGATCGAGTACGTCCGGCAGGGCATCCGGATCAACGCGGTGTGCCCGGGCGTCGTCCGCACCGCGCTGCTGGACGCCGCGATCCAGGGCGGCATGTTCAGCGAGGCCGAGGCGGCCGGGCTGCACCCGTCCGGCGTCCTGATGGACCCGGAGGACGTCGCCGAGACCTTCGCCTTCCTCTGCTCGGACGAGTCGAGGCACATCACCGGCCAGTCCCTCGCCGTGGACGCCGGCATGTCCGCCGGCTGACCCGCCGCGCCCGTCCCGAAGGCCCCTCGCGTCCCCGCCGCGAGGGGCCTTCGGCGTTCCCGCGCCCGGTTAAGCAACCTCGGTTGACAATCGCTCAATAAGCAACCTAGGTTGCTTCCATGGACGAGGGCGAGGAGGCCGCCGCGCGCGATCCGGGGGCGGAGCTGGCCGCCGTGGTGGCCATGCGGAAGCTGGCCGACCGGATGGAGGACGCGGCGGTCGAGAAGGCCATGCGGGCCGGGTGGAGCTGGTCGGACGTGGCGCAGGCGCTCGGGGTCACGCGGCAGGCCGTGCACAAGAAGCACGCCAAGCGGCTGATCGAGGCGGGGGTTCGGTTGCGGAGGAGACGGTGATGGGCCAGGCGCACAGGGGCCGCTCGCACAGAGGCCGCTCGTACAGAGGCCGCTCGCACAGAGGCCGCTCGGACAGGGGTCGCACGTATGTGGACTCGGTGCTGGTGCGCGCCGCCGAGGAGGCGCGGCGCAGGGGATCGCGGCTGACGGAGGCGGAGCATCTGTTGCTCGCGCTCACCGGCGAGGCGGAAGGGGACGCCCCCGACCTGCTCTCCTCGGCGGGGCTGGACCGGCGGGCCGTCGAGGACGCGCTGCGGCGCGAGTTCGAGGACGGCCTCGGGACGGTCGGCATCTCCCTCACCGACGACGAGGCGCTTCGGCCGCGCGAGGCCCGGCGGATGCCGTCCGATATCGGGGAGTCGGCCAGGCGGGTGCTCGAAGCGGGGATGGCGGGCGCGCGGAAGAAGGACCTGGGACCCGCGCACATCCTGCTGGGGCTGCTCGACCTCAAGGTCGGGACCGTGCCGAGGGCGCTCGCGCTCGCCGGAGTGGACGTCGAAGGGCTCCGGACGCGGGCGCGGGCGCTGGTGGACGCGACGTGAGCGGACGGGACGTGAGCGGACGGGACGTGAGCGGACGGGGCGACGTCGTCCTCGACGTCGAGGACCTGCGGATGCGGTACGGCGCCAAGGACGTGCTGCGCGGGGTGACCTTCCGGGCCCGGCGCGGCGAGGTGCTGGCGATGCTCGGGCCGAACGGCGCGGGGAAGACGACGACGATCGAGATCCTGGAGGGCTTCCGGGCGCGGTCGTCCGGGCGGGTCGAGGTGCTCGGCGCGGATCCGGCGCGCGGCGGCGAGCGGTGGCGGGCGCGGATCGGGATCGTCCTGCAGTCGTGGCGCGACCACGGGAAATGGCGGGTCGGGGAGCTGCTGGCGCACCTCGGGTCGTACTACCCGAGGCCGTGGGACGCGGCGGAGCTGATCGCGGCGGTCGGGCTGGCCGAGCACGCGGACCGCCGGGTGCGGACGCTGTCCGGCGGGCAGCGGCGGCGGCTGGACGTGGCGATCGGCATGGTCGGGCGTCCCGAGCTGCTGTTCCTGGACGAGCCGACCACCGGCTTCGACCCGGAGGCGCGCGCGGAGTTCCACGACCTCGTCCTCGGCCTGTCCCGGACGGACGGCACCGCGATCATGCTGACCACGCACGACCTGGCCGAGGCGGAGAAGCTGGCCGACCGGATCGTCGTCCTCGACGGCGGCCGGGTCGTCGCGGACGGCACGGCGGCCGGGCTCGCGGCGGAGATCACCGGCGCGGACGAGGTGGCCTGGACGCTCGATGGGCGGCGGCACGTCCGGTCCGTGCCGGACTCGACCCGGTTCGTCCGCGCGCTGTTCGAGGAGCACGGGGACGCGGTCGAGCGGCTGGCGGTCCGTCCGTCCTCGCTGGAGGACACCTACCTCGCGCTGGTGCGCCGGGCAGAGGGACGGCCGCAGTGAGGGCGGCACACGCGGGCGCAGTGAGGACGCTGCGTGCGGGCGCTGCCCGGGGACTGATCGAGCTGCGGCAGGCGTTCAGCGGTTCGGAGCTGGTCGCCCAGTTGCTCTGGCCGGTGCTGACGCTGGTCGCGGTCTTCTTCTACCGGGACCGCGAGTTCCGGCACACCGGGATCAGGCTGGGCGGACTGGTGCTGCCGGGCGTCCTCGGGATGTTCGTCGCGCTCGGGATGGTCCTGGTGATCCAGTACCTGACCGTCGAGCGGGAGGACGGCACGCTGCTGCGGGCGCGCGCCACGCCGCACGGCATCCGCGCGTACTTCATCGGGAAGCTGTTCACAACGTCCGGATGCGTGGTCGCGTACCTGGTGATCCTGCTGGTCCCGGGCGCGTTCATGGTGGACGGCCTGCGGCTCGGCTCGGCGTCGTGCTGGTTCACGCTGGCCTGGGTGCTGGCGCTCGGGCTGGTCGCGACGCAGTCGGTGGGCGCGGCGCTGGGCGCGCTGGTGTCGAGCCCGCGCGCCGCCGGGGTCATCACGCTGCCGGTGATGGCGGTCATCTCGATCTCCGGGGTGTTCTACCCCGTCACCGCGCTGCCCGGCTGGTTGCAGCAGGTCGCGCAGGTCTTCCCGGTCTACTGGCTGGGTCTCGGGATGCGTTCGGCGCTGCTCCCGGACGGCATGGCGGCGGTCGAGATCGACCAGTCGTGGCGGCACCTGGAGACGTTCGGTGTGCTCGGCGCGTGGGCCGTGGCCGGCCTGGTGCTCGCCCCGGTCGTCCTGCGCCGGATGGC
>NZ_JBFAOF010000789.1:0-3463 GCF_040675125.1 Spirillospora sp. NPDC049652
CGCGCCGTCGACGTGCTCATGCGCGCCACCCGCGGCCTGATGCGCGAACCGGAACTCGCCGAGGCGCTGATCCGCTCGCTGCTGCTCTCGGACGTCAAGACCGACTTCGGCGACCGGATGACCGGGCTGCTGCTGCGCGCGTCGGTCGGCCGCGACGTCGCCGTCCCGGCGGGCGACCGCCGCCGCGTCCTCGCCAAGGCCCTGGCCGGCGTCTGGACGATGGAGATGATCGAGATGCTGCGCGGCCACGCCACCGCCGACGAGATCCAGTCCCGCCTGGAGGTCGTGGCCGCGCGCCTCCTCCACGACTTCTAGGGCCCGCCGCCTCCGCGCGGCGACCGGCACCTTCCACTCGGGCACCCAGGTGATCGGCACGGTCCAGCCCGACGCGAGCGGCCAAGCGACGCTGACCCCCGGCACGCCGGGCGAGGGCTCCCACCAGATCACCGCGCACCATGAGGACGCGGCTAGCGGGGCAGTTGGCCGGGCTTGTCGACGATCCCGGCCCGGGTCCGGACGAACGCCCTCAGCACCGTTCCCGCCGGGAGGACCACCGTCCCCGTCTCGCGCCGTCGCGGCAGCGGCTTCACGGTGATGGTCCGGCCGCCGAGGTAGGCGTAGGTGGACGGATCGAGCAGGATCTCGTAGCGCGCGAACGTCCCTCCCCAGGTGACCGAGATCGCGGGCCTTCCCAGCGGGTCCTGCGCCGTGGGGTTGACGGTCCCGCCCGGCGCCTTCTTCAGCGCCTTGTAGACCGCCACCTGCAGGGCGGGCGGCGGGGTGGTCTCCTCAAGGAGGTTGGTCAGGTCCCCTACCACCTGCACCTGGCCCGCGCGGGCCTTGGCAGGACCCGCGAGGTCCTTGTAAGGGCTCGCGCGGCCCTTTCGACGGGCCGCGATCGTCGCGATCAACGCGTCCGGGTCGGTGGGCAGCTCGGAGACCTCGGCGTAGGAGCCCGCCACCCTCGCGCCCGCGGGAAGCCGTCTCGTCTGCAGCTTCCTGGACGACCAGTCCCAGAAGGCGTACTGAGTGCCGTCGACCCTGACCCAGTCCCGGGTGAGGTCCAGCGTGTGGGACCTCCCCCGGCTCAGCTTGAGTTCGTCCACGACACCCCGGTTCTCGATCATCACCCACTGGTCCGGACGGGGCGCCTGGAACGGCCGGTGCCCGGCGGCGAGCGCCGCCCGGTCCAGGACGGTGTTCGCGCTGACCAGCCGCACTCCTCCCTCTCGGTGCGCCCCGGATGAGGGGACCGCCACGGCGACGGCCACGGCGGCGGCGGCCGCGGCGCCCACCGCCACCTGCCCGAACGTCCACCGCCGCCGTCCCCGGCGCGCGGAGCGGGCGGGCTTGCCGGGCGCGACGGCTGCGACGGCTTCGGAGGCGGACGCGGAGGCGGAGGCGGCGCGGTCCATCAGGGCGGCGCGGGCGGCGGCGCGGGCCGCCGGCGAGGGAGGGCCGGGGACGGGCCAGGCCTCGTCGAGCGCCTTCAGGTCGTTCTGGTCCTTCATGCTGTCTCCTTGAAGCTCGCGGGCAGCGCGGCGCGGATGCGGGTCCGGGCGCGGTGGAGGCGGGAGCGGGCCGTCCCGGCGGGTAGGCCGAGCGCCTCGGCCGCCTCCTGCGGGGTGAGGTCCGCCCAAGCGACGAGCAGCAGGACGTCGCGGTCCCCGTCGTTCAGGTCGGCGAGCGCGGCGGCGAGCGGCCCCCGTGCGGCGCTCGCGTCGAGCCGGTCGGCGGCCCGCTCCTCCGGGCCCTCGGCGGGCCCGTCCGGGCCCGTCCTGGCGAGCCCCCGGTACTGGCGCGCCTCCGCGCGGTGCCGGCGGGCGATGAGGTTGGACGCGATGCCGTACAGCCAGGGCCGGGCGTCCGGGCGGGCGAGGTCGTAGGACCCGCGCCGGTCGAAGGCGATCAGGAACGTCTCGGCGGCCACGTCGTCGGCGGCGGCCGCGCCGAGCCGCCGCGCGGCGTACCCGTGGATCGCGTCGAAGTAGCGGTCGAAGATCCCGGCGAAGCTCTCCGGCTCGCGCAGCGACCGCTCGATGACCGCGGCGTCCGGTTCGGCCCGCAGGTCCGTCCGAAGGGGGGCGGCGGTCACCGGGCGCGGTTCCGTGGTTCGGGGGGCATGGTCGGCCTTCCGTGAGAGGACGCGTTGGCATCCTTCCTTCGCCGCGGCGGCCCCCGCGTTCGCGCCGCCGCGCGAGGGCCGCGCGTTCTAGGCTGGAGGCGTCCGCGGACCGGCCTCGAAGGGGTGGCAGTGAACAACCAGGAACCGATCGTCACCGATGGTGTCATCATCGAGTTCATCGACGGCAAGGACGTCCCGGTGAACCACAAGGAGTTCGGTGAGCGGGCCGTCGTGATGCGTTCGGCCAAGGACGACGACGGGCCCGTCCTCTACTTCACCGAGGCCGAGTGGGACGCGTTCGTCGCGGGCGTCAAGGACGGCGAGTTCGACGACCTGCTGGAGGAGGAGCCCCCCGCCCAGGCGTGACCCCGCACGGCTCCGCCGGGGGCCGCCGTCCGGTTTGACCCGGGCGGCGGCCCTCCGCCAGGATGGCGGCCTCTTACCGATCACCAGGGAGAGCCGTCTCGTGACCGAACCGAACCCCGGGGGAACGGCGCACGACCACGAGTTCACCCGCGGGGCGGCGGCGCTGCTCCGCCGCGAGCTCGCGCGCCCGAGCGGGCCGGGCTCCCCCGCCGACGTGACCGTCCGGACGAACACCCCCGCGGCGGCGTTCGGCGGCTGGGACGCCGCGCGCGTCCTCGCCGAGACCGCCGGCCGCGGCCACGCCGAGTTCACCGCGGCCTACCGGCTGCTGTTCACCGAGATCCGGGCCGCCGCCGAGGCCCTGGAGCGTTCCGCCGACACCGTCCAGGACGCCGAGGACGACACCGTCGACCGGGTCGGGCGCGTCCGCGAACTCCTTGAGGGCGGCCCCCGGGAGACCCCATGACCGACCCCCGCCACGCTCCCATCCGCACCGGCAACCCGCCGGCGGACACCCCCTCCGGGCACGCCGACGCGGACCGGGTCCGCGAGATGCTGCGGGCCACCGACCCCGCCGAGGTCGCCACGGCCGCCGCCGCCTACGACGACGCGGCCCGCCGCCTGGCCGAGCTCCGCGACCTGCTGTTCCACCTCGTCCGCCGGCACGCCGAGGACCCGGCCGCCGAGTCGTCGCCGTCGCTGGCCGCGCTGCGCCGCCTGCACACCGACACCGGCCACCTGCTGGCCGCGGCGAGGACGATGGGCGAGGCGCTGCGCGCCTACGGCGGCGAGATCCTCCCCTGGTACGTCGAGAACGCCCCGGACCACGGCGCCGCCGCGGACGACGTCGACCAGCACATGCGCCGTCTGAACGCGCGCATCACCGAGCTGTGGCACGCCTTCCCCGAGCGAATCGACGGCGCGGCCGACGCGCCGCCGCCCAAGCGCCGGGGCGTCCGGCTGGCGTCCGCG
>NZ_JBFAOF010000790.1:0-3457 GCF_040675125.1 Spirillospora sp. NPDC049652
GCTCGCGGTCGCCGCGCTGCTCGGCTGGCTGCTGGCCCCGGGCGGCGGCAGCGACGACGTCAAGATCACGACCGTGAGCAACATGACCGTGGACGAGGCCACCCAGGCGCTCAAGGGCCAGGGCTTCACCGTCGCGGCCGACCCGCAGAAGGAGTACAGCAAGGACGTCGGCAAGGGCAAGGTCATCCGGTCCGACCCGGCCGAGGGCACCACGGTCAAGAAGGGCTCGATGGTCACGCTGGTCGTGTCCCGGGGGCCGGAGCCGCCGAAGAAGGTGGAGGTCCCGGACGTCAGCAGCCAGCCGGAGTCCGACGCCAAGAGCACCCTGGAGGGCCGCGGCTTCAAGGTCGACGTGAAGCGGCTGGCGTCCAACGAGGTCCAGCAGGGGATGACGATCAAGACCGACCCGAAGGCGGGCGAGCAGGTCGCGCCGAACTCGTCGGTCACGCTGTACATCTCGTCCGGAACGCAGGACGTCTCCGTGCCGAACCTGCAGCGCCTCCCGAAGGACGTGGCGTGCAAGCGGCTGCGGGTCCTGCACCTGTCGTGCGTGGTCCAGGAGCAGCCGTCGCCGGACGCGACCATCCCGCCGGGCGTGGTGTGGAACGTCAGTCCCGCGCCGGGCACCAAGCTGCCGTCGGGGTCGTCCGTGACGGTCATCGTGACGCCGCCGCAGGCGCCGACGTCCCCGCCGCCGGACACGAACCAGCCGGGCGGTCCGCCGCCTCAGCAGTGACGGCCGCCTGATCGCCGAAGGCCCGGTCCCCGCGGGGGGCCGGGCCTTCGGCTTTCGCGTGCGCGGGCCGCCGGTGTTCGGTTCCCGGGGGCCGTCCGGACATGGAAGAGGGCCTCCGCCACTCGGGGGCAATGGCGGAAGCCCTCTCGCTATGGTCTTCGTACCCGGAGGTATCGCCGTTACATGCGGCTCTCAGAATTTTCCCCGCAAACCCCGCGGTGACCGGTCAACCCGCCGCTCCGCAGGTGCGGAGCCAGTTCCGGAAGAGCCGGTGGCCACATGCGGACAGCACGGACTCCGGGTGGAACTGGACGCCCTCGACGGGCGCGGTCCGGTGCCGCAGGCCCATGACCACGCCGTCCGGGGTGCGCGCGGACACGTCCAGGACGTCGGCCGGCACGGTCCCGGGGTGGACGGCCAGCGAGTGGTAGCGGGTGGCGGTGAACGGGTCCGGCAGGCCCGCGAACACGCCCGCGCCGTCGTGGCCGATCGGGCTGGTCTCGCCGTGCACGATCCGCGGCGCGTGATCGACCGTCGCGCCGAACACATGTCCGATCACCTGGTGGCCGAGGCAGACGCCGAGCAGCGGGACGCCGCTCTCCACGGCGTCCCAGACCAGGTCGAGGCAGACTCCGGCGTCCGCCGGGTGGCCGGGGCCGGGGCTGATGAGCACGCCGTGCGCCGCGCGGGCGTCCGCCGGGGAGACGTCCTCGCGGACCGCGACCCGGCAGTCCGCGCCCAGCTCCCGCAGGTACTGGACGATCGTGAAGACGAAGCTGTCGTGGTTGTCCACGACGAGTACACGCACCCCGCCATTCTCGCCTGAACCACCACAAGACGGCGAACGGCGGTGCGGATGCGGACGCGGAGCGTAACCTCTCCGGACCCCTCCGAGATCAGAAAGGCCCCCATGCTGGTTCGCGCGCTCCTGTCCGGTGTCCCGCTCGTGCTCTCCGCCCCGCCGTCCGCCCCCTCCACCTATGGCGCGTTCGACTACGAGGACGTGCGCGGGCTGTCCGGCTACGGCTTCTGGGGGCCGCCGCGCGGCATGGGCCGCGAGTACCTGAAGACGAAGGTCTGCGCGCGGGACGTCCGCCCCGATGGACGGGCCGTCCGGATGACCGTCGCCCTGAAGGAGCCCGGCACGCCGACCACGGTGTACGTGGACGTGGTGAACCACCGCGGCGTCGGCTCGACGTCCTGCTCGTCCCTCGTCAGCCTCGGAGCCGAGTGGATGTTCGGGCGCGGCGGCACGATCGACCGGCGCGGGGTCTACCGTCCCGGCCCCTGGCGCCGCCTCCGCTGACCGTCCGGACCGGCGACAGGAGCCTCGGATCAGTGGCCGGACGGACGCGGCGCGGGCGTGGTGGGGGCGTCGCCGTTCATCACTCCGTGATCGAACTGGAGGTTGGGCTCGACCAGCGGGAACACCACGTACCAGAGGATCAGGGCGGCGAGCAGCACGAGCCCGGCGGCGATCGCGGCCTTGACCCGCCGGTCACCGGGGAGCAGCCGCCAGATGAACGCGTACATGGCCCGTCCTCCTACTTTCCGGTGACCCGCGGGTACTGGGCGGTCAGCTGGCCGAAGACGATGAGCCGCTCGGCCGCCGAGTAGAGCGGGTGGCAGGTGGTGAGGGTGATCATCCGCTTGGTGGGCCGCTGCCCGGGGTGGAATGGGACGGGCGCGGTGACCTCGACGTCCGTCGGGTCGACCACGCGCTTGTCGGTGACCTTGTAGACGTACTTGCCGTCCCGCGTGTCGATGTCGATCTCGTCCCCCGGCTTCAACCGGCCGATCTTGTTGAACGGCGCGGAGTAGGTGGTCCGGTGACCGGAGACGACGAAGTTGCCGACCTCGCCGGGCAGCTGCGTGCCGGGATAGTGCCCGGGCCCCTTGCGCAGGTCCGCGAGCGAGACGCCCTCGATCACCACGTACCGGTAGGACGCCCCGAGCTTCGGGATGCGGATCATCGCCAGGCCCTTGCCGAGGCTCACCCGCTCGGTCGTCACCTTGCCCGTCCCGCCGGACGCCCAGGAGCGCATCATCTCCTTGGAGAGCCTGTCCTGCTGGTCGTGCGTGTAGCGGCCCGTCCCCCACAGCTCGTACGTCACGAACAGCAGCAGGATCAGGCCCGCGGTGATGCACAGCTCGCCCAGTCCGCGGATCAGCACCCGCACCGGCCCACGCCCCCCTCTCCCACTTCCGCGTCCACCGAAGCCGTCCGGACATCCGGGCCGTCCGGGTCGTCCGGGCGGCGGGCGCGTCCGTTCCGGGTCAGCCCGGCGGACGGCCCGCGGCCGCGTCGTCACCGTCGCCCGCGTCCGGCGGCACGGTGGCGTGCTTCATCGCCACGTTCCCGGTGTAGGCGGGCAGCGACGCCCGCCGGAGCGCGCGCACCGACCAGCCGAGGCCGTAGGCGCGCACGTACCGCTGGTACACCGAGATCGCGGGGGAGGCGTCCAGCGCCGCGCGCAGCCGGTCCGGGTCGCCGACGGCGGTGATCCGGAACGGCGGCGAGTACACCACCCCCTGGAGGATCAGGGTATTGCCCACACATCGGACGGCGCTGGTGCCGATCACCCTCTGGTCCATGATCTGCATGCCCTGGGCGCCGCCCGCCCACAGCGCGTTCACCACCGCCTGCACGTCCGCCTGGTGGACGACCAGGTCGTCGGGGCCCGCGCGCCGCCCAGGACACGCCGCCCGCCGGCGCGGGCC
>NZ_JBFAOF010000791.1:0-3453 GCF_040675125.1 Spirillospora sp. NPDC049652
CGCGGCGTCCCGTCCCCGCACGGCGACGCAGACCGCCGCGACCTGCGCCGGGACGAACCGGATCGACGTCGGCGGGACCTGCTCCAGCACCGCGATCGCGCCCGCCCGGTCGCCCGCGGCCAGCTTCAGCCGGGCCAGCCCGAACGCGGCGTTGATGTGGCCGCGGTCGGTGCGCCAGACCGTCTCGTACAGCCGGACCGCGTCCTGCGGCGCGCGGTGCTCGCGGCACGCGGCGAGCGCCAGCTTCGGCGCGAGCTCCCCGGGCATCAGCGAGTACAGCCGGTCGAACGCGGCGTCCGCCGGCTCGATCCGGCCGTCCGCGAGCTGCGCGACCGCCCGGTACCACTCGATCCGCCAGTCGTGCGGGCGCTCGGCCTCGACCTCCCGCAGCAGCTCCTCGGCCCGGCCGATCTCGCCCAGCTCGATCCGGACGCGCGCGAGGGTCAGCTTCACCTCGGGCGTGCGCTCCGGCGCGGCCTCGGCCGACGCGGCGAGCTGCGCGGGCTCCAGCGCGGTGAGGCCCGCGAGGAACCCGGCGGACGGGTCGGCGCCGTCCACCAGCGGGACGGGCAGGGACGCCGCGTGCTGCGCGGGCGTGAGCGCGGGAAGCGGCACGTCCCCGGGCGCGCCGGTCTCGCCCGCGACGGCCGCCGACGCGAACCGCTCCGGGCCGAACAGCCCGGACGGCGCCTGCCGCGGATGCCCGTCCTCGGCGGCGAGCACCTCGCGCAGCACGCCGAGCAGCTGGTCGGCCATCTCCTCGGCGTCCTGGAACCGCTGGTCCGGGTCGAGGTGGGTGGCACGGCGCAGCAGCCGGTCGAACGACTCGAACCGGGCCAGCAGCGGGACCTCGGCCCGCGGCGGGATCCGGTCGCTGTACTCGCTGGTGTAGCGCTTGAACGGGAAGGTCATCACGGCCAGCGCGCGGCCGACGGTGTACAGGTCCGAGGTGATCGACGGGCCGCGCTCGGCGATCTCCGGCGCCTGGTAGCCGACGGTGCCGTAGATCGCGCCGTCCTGGTCGTCGAGCCGGCGGACGCCGCCGAGGTCGATCAGCCGGAGCTGCTCCTCGGACTGGATCACGTTGTCCGGCTTGAAGTCGCAGTACACCAGGCCGCGCGCGTGCAGGTAGGAGAACGCGCGCAGCACCTCCAGGGCGTAGGCGATCGCCTGCGGCAGGGGCAGCCCGTCCGGGTTCACCGTGTTGCGGTGCTCCAGCAGGATGTCCTTCAGCGACTCCCCGCCGACGTACTCCATGACGATGTACTCGTCGCCGTCGTGCTCGACGAAGTTGTAGATCTTGACGATGTTGGGGTGCTCGACCGTGGCGAGGAACTCCCGCTCAGCCTCGGCCGCGTCGCGCGCGTCCGCGTCGCCGGTGTTCAGCAGGCCCTTGAGCACCACCCAGCGGCCGTTGACCCGGTGGTCGCGGGCGAGGTAGATCCAGCCGAGGCCGCCGTGCGCCAGGCAGCCGAGCACCTCGTACTGGCCGTGCACCAGGTCGCCGGTCTTCAGCTTCGGCCGGAACGAGAACGCGTGGCCGCACTTGGGGCAGAACCCCTCGGTGCGGCCCGGCCGGTCGCCGCGGCTGCGGCCGACCTTCTCCCCGCAGCTCCCGCAGAACCGCCGGTGCTCGGGGACCTCGGGGTTCTGCCGGACGGCCGTCGCGGGGTCGCGGTACGGGATGCGCGGCACCTCGACCAGCCCGGACCCGAGCTGCCCGCGCCGCCCCGACGCCCGGGACGCCCCGCTGCCGCGCCCGCCCGTCCCGACGCTGCCGGTCATCACGCTGCCGGACGCGAAACTCCCCGTGGGCGCGCTCGGCCGCGTGACCGGAGCCTGCCGCGAGGGTGTGGACTGCGCGGACGGCGCGCCCCCCGCGGACGTCCCCGAACCGGACGCGCCCGAACCGGACGTGCCCGAGCCCCGCGCGCCCGAACCGGAGGCCGCCGGTGTCGGGGCCGGGCCGGCGGGGCTGCCGCAGACGTCGCAGTAGCCGTCCTGGATCGTGCCGCCGCAGCCGGGCTGCGCGCACTTCTGCGGCCCGGCCTGCGGCGCGGCGGCCGGCGGAGGTCCGGCCTGCTGCCGGTTCTGCGACGGTTGTCCGGTCGCAGGCGGCGGCGTGCCTTGTGAGGGGGGCATGCCACATATGACGCAGTAACCGTCCTCGACGTTTCCGGCGCAGCCCGGCTGCGTGCACGGGATCATCGATCGGCTCCCTTCGTCCGCGAGTTGACGGCCTGCTGGTATCCCGACAGAGCCACGGTCGCGGCACGCAGGTCGCAGGGGGACGTCCAGAGCAGCTCGCGGGCACGCTCGTGGATCGTCTGGAGTTCGGCGTCCTCGGCCAGCCCGAGCCGGGCGGCCTTGACGCGGTAGGCGCCGAGCCGGCCGCGCAGCTCCTCACGGCGCTCCAGCAGCCCGGCGGCGAGGTCGCGGTGGCTCTGCGCGCGGGCACGCGCGTCGGTGGCGGCACGTTCCAGGTCGGTGAGCCGCTCGGCCAGCTCGTCCCACCGTCCGGTGGCGGCCAGGCCGCGCAGCGCCGCGAGGCGGTCGGCGAGCGCCCCCGACGGATCGGACGGCTCGGTCAGTCCGGTTGAGGCGATCTTCTCTTCGGCCTCCGCGTGCGCGCGCAGGGCCTCGTCGTGCGCGCGCCCCGCCTCGGCGATCAGGCTTTCCGCCGCGGAGAGACGCCCGGCGTAGCCGTCGCGGAGTCGCGCCGCCTCCCGCAGCCGGGCGAGCGCCTCGTCCAGTCGCCTGGTGAGCGCGACCAGCCCGGACGTGTCCGCGCCGGACACGGCCGGCCCTGTCGCGGTCGGGCCGGACGCGGTGGGGCCGGGCGCGGTCGGGCCGGGTGTGGTGGGGCCGGGTGTGGTCGGGTCGGCCGTGGTCGGGCCGGGCTGAGGGGCGAGCGACAGCGGGTCGGACCGGACGGTGCGTCCGGCTTGGGCCACCTCGGCGCCGAGCTCCCGCACCTCCGCTGTGGACGCCTCCAGCGACGCGGCGAGCGCGGCGGCCTCGCGGTACCGGGACTCGGCCGCCTCCAGCGCGGGCAGCAGCGCCGACCACGCCGCGTCCATCGCGGCCACGTCGCGCATGATCCCGTCGAACAGGCGCGTCATCCGGGCCACGGCCGCGTGCAGCGTCAGCAGCTCGGGGCCGGGAGCGCCCAGCAGGCCGCGCTGCTCCAGCGGGACCGGCCGGGGAGGCAGCTCGACCGACGGACCGGCCAGCAGCCGGGTCAGCTCGGCCAGTTCGGGAGGTTTCGGACGGGCGTTGCGGGCGCGCAGCTCCTCGGCGGCCGCCAGCGCCCCCCGGTACCGGTCGAACAGCTGCCACAGCAGGGCGGTGCCGGCGGCGACCCGCGCCTGCAGCTCCGCGCTCGCGCCGGACAGCGCCGCGCCCTCCAGCATGCGGCGGCCCGGATGCGCGTCGAGGTCGAGCAGGCCCGCG
>NZ_JBFAOF010000792.1:0-3451 GCF_040675125.1 Spirillospora sp. NPDC049652
GTCTCGACCGCGCGCAGCGCCGGTTCGCCGAGGCGGGCGAGGAAGCCGTCGGCGGTGAGGATCTCGGCGGCCGGCGGCCAGGCGGCGAGGGAGTCGTGGACGGCGAGGGCCGCGGCGACGATCCGGTCGCGCGGTCCGCCGGGCGGCTCGGGCCACGGGGTCCGGTCGACGTGCTCGTTGAGCAGCTGGACGAGCAGGTCCTCGCGGTCGCGGACGTGGTGGTACAGCGTCGTCGTCCCGATGCCGAGCTCGGCGGCCAGCCGCCGCACGGTCAGCCGCTCCCAGCCGTCCCGCTCGATGATCAGGCGCGCCGCCGCCAGGATCTCGGCGCGCGAGGTCGCCGGGGGGCGGCCGGTGCGGCCGGTGCGGCCCGGGGACGCGTCGTTACGTGGCACCGGTCCATCATGCCGCCCTCGCCGCGCGCGGCGGGACACCGGCGGCCCGGATCAGCGGCCGGGCCGCGACGCCGCGGCGTCCTCGATCCCGCCCCTCGACACGGGGGCGTGCCGCGGCTATTTTTGGAACATGTTCCGAAATGTGTTTCCGGAGGCCGCCGACGCGCCGGTCCCCGACTACGAGTTCGATCCCGAGAGGCTCTCGTCCGCGCTGGACGCCGTCCACCGGGCCGGGATGCCGGGCATCGTCGCCGAAGTGCGCGAGGACGACCGGACGTGGCGCGGCGCGGCGGGCGTCGCCGACGTCGGGACCCGCCGCCCGGTCACCGCCGACATGCCGCAGCGCGTCGGAAGCATCACCAAGACCTTCACCGCGGCAGCGGTCATGCTGCAGGTCGAACAGGGACGGATCGGGCTCGACCTCCCGATCGGCGACTACCTGCCGCGGCTCGTGCCGGGCGAACGCGGCCGGGAGACCACCGTCCGGATGCTGCTGGACAACACCAGCGGCATCCCCGAGTACCTGTTCTCCGCGTTCCCGTCCCTGCGGGGCTTCCCCGCCGGCGACTCCCCGACCCGGAGCCTGGACGACAACCGGTTCCGCCGGTTCGCCCCGGAGGAGCTGATCGCGATGGGCCTCGCGGCCCCGGCGGCGGGGCGCCCCGGCGGACGTCCGGGGATCTACTCCAATGCCAACTACCTGCTGCTGGGAGAGCTTCTGGCGCTGGTGACCGGCATGTCCGCCGAGGAGTGCATCACCCGGACCGTCATCGAGCGGGCCGGGCTCCAGCACACGTCCTTCCCCGCCGGACCGCGCCTCGACCGGCCCCATCCGCGCATGTACGAGGCGCTCTACGGTGCGATCGACCCGCCGCGCGACTACAGCGTGTACGACATGTCCTGGGTCGGGACCGGGGCCGCTCTGGTCTCGACGCCCGCGGACCTGAACCGCTTCTACCGCCTCCTGCTGGCCGGCGAGATCGTCGGGCCGTCCTCGCTGGCGCGGATGCAGCGGACCGGCCCGGTCACCGCCCAGGACGGCCAGAGCGTGATCGACTACGGTCTCGGTCTGCACCGGGTCGAGATCCCCGGGCACGGCGCCTTCTGGGGGCATGACGGCACCGTCTGGGGTGCGCAGGCGATCTCGCTGACCAGCGCCGACGGCCGCCGCCAGATGACGGTCGCGATGAACCTCGTCCGATGGGGCAGGCCGGGCTCTCCGGACGGCCATCCCATCGACGCCGCCCTCGCGGCGTTCTACCGGCAGGCGCTCTGCGGCACCCCTCCGCCACGGCCGACGGCGGAGGACGGGGGGCAGCCGAACGTCACTTGCGCGGGCCCGGGCTCCGACGGAAGGTGAGGACGGACCGCGGCGCGCCGCCGACGGTCCGCCGTCTTCCGGCCGACCTCTGGAGCGTCCGATGCGCACTTCCGAAGCCGAGAGCCCGTTCGTCCTCGATCCGACCGGGGCCGACGTGCACGGCGACGCCGCCCGGATCCGCGCGCGGGGTCCCGCGACGCGGGTGATGCTGCCGGACGGGGTGCCGGCGTGGGCGGTGAGCGATCCCGAGCTGCTGCGGCGGCTGCTGACCGACGACCGCGTCTCCAAGGACGCCCACCGGCACTGGCCGCCCCTGGCGAACGGCGAGGTCGGCCCGGAATGGCCGCTGTTCGCCTGGGTGGTGGTGCGGAACATGTTCACCGCCTACGGCGACGACCACCGGCGGCTGCGGCGGCTCATCTCCAGCGCGTTCACCGTCCGGCGGACCGCGGCGCTGCGTCCGCGCGTCGAGGCGATCGTCGCCGCGCTGCTCGACGAGGTCGCGGACGCCGGGGCCGAGGGGCCGGTGGACCTGCGGGACCGGTTCGCCTACCCGCTGCCGATCCAGGTGATCTGCGAGCTGTTCGGAGTCGCGGACGAGGGCGAGCGCGAGGAGATCCGCCGCTGCGTGGACGTGTTCTTCCGGACCACGGCCACGCCGGAGGAGGCGGCCGCCGCGCTGCCGCGGCTCCAGGAGATCCTGCGCGGGCTCGTGGCCGAGAAGCGGGCGCGTCCCGCCGACGACCTGTCGTCCGACCTCATCGCCGCCCGCGACGGCGGCTCGCGGCTGTCGGAGGAGGAGCTGGTCGACACGCTCGCGCTGTTCCTGAGCGCGGGGCACGAGACGACCGTCAACCTCCTCGACAACGCGGTCCACGCGCTGCTGACCCGGCCGGACCAGCTCGCCCTCGTCCGGTCCGGCCGCGCCACCTGGGGCGACGTGATCGAGGAGACCCTGCGCGCCGAGGCGCCGGTCGCCAACCTGCCGCTGCGGTTCGCGGTCGAGGACATCGAGCTGGACGGCGGGACCGTGCTCCGCGAGGGCGAGGCGATCATCGCCTGCTTCGCGGCGGCCGGACGCGATCCGGGCCTGCACGGCGACGACGCCGACGTCTTCGACGTCACCCGGCCCGACAAGGAGCACCTGGCGTTCGGGTACGGCGTGCACCACTGCCTCGGCGCGCCGCTGGCCCGGCTGGAGGCGGAGATCGCCCTGCCCGCGCTGTTCGCCCGCTTCCCCGGTCTCGCGCTGGCCGTGGATCCGGCCGAGCTGCAGCCGCTCGCCTCGTTCATCTCCAACGGCCACCGCGCCCTGCCCGTCCTGCTGGGAGGGGAGGGCTGATCCCTATACTTACGGCGTATGAACGCGCGGACGCGAGAAGGGGCACCGGCGATGCCGTCCAGGCAGACCTCCCCTAAGCGCACCTCCCCCAAGCGCACCCGCGGGCAGAGCGCGGGCCTGACCCGGCAGGCGGTCCTCGAAGCCGCCCTCGCGCTGGCCGACCGGGAGGGCCTGAAAGCGCTGTCGATGCGGCGCATCGGGCAGGAGCTGGGCGTCGAGGCCATGTCCCTCTACCAGCACGTCGCCGGCAAGGACGCGCTGCTGGACGGCCTGGTCGAGCAGCTGTTCACGCAGGTCGCGCTGCCCCCAGCGGGGGCCGCCGACTGGCGGGGCTGGCTGCGCGGCTACGCGGACGCGCTGCTGGGCGCCCTGCTGGCCCATCCGCGCGCGTTG
>NZ_JBFAOF010000793.1:0-3445 GCF_040675125.1 Spirillospora sp. NPDC049652
CGCGCCGTCGCGGCCGGCGGCGGCGCGTCGGTCGCGGGCCGGGTGGACGAGGCGGTCGCGCGGCTGGCCGAGGTCGAGCGCGGCGGGGCGGAGATGCTGGAGCTCCAGCGCGCCCTCACCCGCACCCTGGAGGACGTCGAGGACGTCGTCGCCGAGCTCCTGCGCTACACCGAGGGCGAGCTCGACAGCGCCGTCTCGTCCGCACTCGCCGGACGTCCCCGGGTCGGCGGCGACGGCCTGTCGGTCACCGCCACCGGGCGGCTGTGGAGCCGGGACGAGCAGCTCCAGGACATCCTCGGCGAGATGTACGAGGCGTGCCTGCGGGCCAACGGCCTCCAGGTGCGGTTCCGGACGGTCGAGGACGCCGACGGCGCGGGCCCCGGCGGGCCGGAGCACCGCCGCTACTTCCTCGGCGGCCGCCAGATGGAGGAGCTGGCCGGGGCGTTCACCGCGCTGCTGATCTCGACCGGCGCGGACCTCGCCCCGGGCGGCCCGGGCTACTCCGGAGGCGGCCCCGCGGGCGCGTCCGGCGGACGGCTCGCGCCGGGCGGCGGGCTGAGCCGCGAACCGTCCGGGCGTCCCGCCGTCCCGGCCGGGCGGGCCCCCGAGGACGAGGCGGCGCTGAAGTCGCTGCTGCGGGTGCTGTACGAGAGCGCGGGCGCGGTCGCGCAAATCGGGCCGCTGCTCGCCGTCCGGACGCGGGAGGAGCTGGTCGCGGCCGTGCTCGACCCCGGGCAGTCGTTGGAGCTGGAGAACGACGAGGTGTTCTGGGACCCGGCGACCGCGATCGTCCGGCTGCGCCGGCTGCCCGCGCATCAGCTGTGGGAGCTGACCGCCTGGGGCGCGAGCGCGTAGGCGCGGACGGTCCGCTCGGCGGGCCCGCCGAGCCGCACGAACACCGGGCAGCGCGCCGTCCCGGTCCGCTGGTCGGCCTCGGCGCACAGCCCGACGCCGGAGCCGCGGTCCAGCAGGACGACGTTCTGCACGGCCCGCGCGGCGCGCACCGCGTACGGCACCGACGACGCGTCGCCCGGCTCGAACAGCTCCTCGAACGTCAGCTTCCGGGCGAACCGGACCAGGCCGTCCGCGTCCACGACCCGGCTGCCGACGGCCGAGGCGGGACCGGCGATGACGATCCCGAAACTCGGGTTCTCCTGGCCGCGCACGTAGATCTCGCGGTCGGGCTCCAGGCCCTTGCGCCGCTCGGGCAGGTGCAGCCCGAACCCGGACTCCCCCGCCACGAACGCGGGCGGCCCGTAGCCCGGGGGCAGCGCCGTCTCGGGTACGTCCCAGGGAGCGCCGCCGAAGCCGTCCCGCGGGGGCGCGCCGAACTCCCGGCGTCCGCGCGGCACGGCCACGGTGAACGCGCCGGACGGTTCGCTCCAGCCCGGCATGTACACGCCGATGCCGCGCACCAGCAGCCGCCACACCGGCCGTCCCGTCACGTCGGGGGTGAAGGCGCCGCTGGGCCCGCGCGCACCGTTCGGCACGGTGTCGGTTCCCGGCCGGGGTTCCCGCGCGGCGTCCATGCGCAACATCATCATCACCCCACCGCGCTCCGCACAAGGGATGCCGCACGGCGAAGGGAAAACCCCTCGAACCCCACGGTTCCGGTGCTTCCCCCCCGTCCCGGCTTCTTTCCGCTCAGGCCCCCACACTGTTCCTCCCGCGGCGGGCATCGCCACTGCCCGCCGCCCCACCGGTCCGCTACCGTTGGGACCAACAGATCACGACGAGGACGCGGCCATGAACATGCAGGACATGATGGTCTTCCGGGATGCCGGATCGCGGACCGTCGACCGTTATCTCATGAACTACGAGGGGCACGTCATCGCCGTGCGCCAGCACCCCGCGGTGCTGCTGCTCCCGGTCGCGGCGGCCTTCCTCGCGCTGGTGCTGTGCACGGCCGTGAACGCGCTGACCGGCTTCGCCTGGATCTGGCTCCTGTGGATCGTCTCGCTCGGCTACCTGCTCTGGAAGGTGTTCGCCTGGTCGATCCAGTTCTTCCTGGTCACCGAGCACCGGATCATGATGATCACCGGGGTGCTGAACCGCCAGGTCGCGATGATGCCGCTCGCCAAGGTCACCGACATCCGGTTCGACCGGTCGGTGCTCGGCCGGACGCTCGGCTACGGCGAGTTCCTCATCGAGTCGGCGGGCCAGAACCAGGGCTTCGACCACGTGACGTTCATGCCGTACCCGGAGCAGCTCTACCTGGAGGTGTCCTCCCTGGTCTTCGGCTCGCGGGACGCCGCCCCGGACTAGAAGAACCATGACGAATCGCCCGTCCGTGCTGCGAGGATGGGGGAATGGAACGTACCTATGTGCCCGGCCGGGCCGACGAACGGGCCCGCCTGACCGGCTTCCTCGGGGCACAGCGGGTCAACGTGCACCGCAAGTGCGAGGGCCTCTCCGACGAACTCGCCCACAAGCACGTGCTCGCGGCGACGTCCCCGCTGATGTCGGTGGCCGCCCTGGTCAGCCACCTGCGCTGGGTCGAGCACTGGTGGTTCGAGCACGTCCTGCTGGGCGAGCCCGAACGCGCCCCCTGGACCGACGAGGACCCGGACGCCGAGTTCTACGTGGACGAGATCCCGCTCGCGCGGCTCCTCGACGAGTACTCCGCGCAGTGCGCCCGAACGGACGAGATCGTCGCGTCCCTGCCGCTGGACCATGTCGCCGTGCACGCCCCGCAGGAACCCGTAGGCCACGCCACCGCGGCCTGGATGCTCGGGCACATGGCCACCGAGACCGCCCGCCACGTCGGCCACATCGACATCATGCGGGAGCTCATGGACGGCACGCGGGGCCACTGACATGCACGTCCCGAACCCCGCTGGAACCGCCGAAGCCGCCGCCGACGCGCGGATCCCCGAGATCGCGGCCCGGCTGCGGGCCGCCGGATGCGTCTTCGCCGAGGAGGAGGCGGAACTGATCATCGCCGCCGCCCCCTCACCGGCCGGGCTGGACGCGATGATCGCGCGCCGGGCCGAGGGCGAGCCCCTCGAGCACGTCGTCGGCTTCGCCGAGTTCCACGGCCTGCGGATCACCGTCGAGCAGGGCGTCTTCGTGCCGCGCCGCCGCACCGAGGCGCTGATCCGCGAGGCCGCCGCGCTGGCCCGTCCGGGCGGTGTCGCGGTGGACCTGTGCTGCGGCTCCGGCGCGCTCGGCGCGGCGCTGGCCGCGTCGGTGCCTGGCCTGGAGCTGCACGCCGCCGACATCGACCCGGCGGCCGTCCGCTGCGCGCGCCGGAACGTCCCCGCGGAGCGCGTCCACGAGGGCGACCTGTTCGACGCCCTCCCCGGATCCCTGCGCGGACGCGTCGAAGTGCTGCTCGCGAACGTGCCGTACGTGCCGTCCGGTGAGATCGGCCTGCTCCCCTCCGAGGCCCGCGAGCACGAGGCCCGCGTGGCCCTGGACGGCGGTGAGGACGGCCTGGCCGTCC
>NZ_JBFAOF010000794.1:0-3440 GCF_040675125.1 Spirillospora sp. NPDC049652
CTGGAGCTCGCGCTCGGCCTGGTGAACCGCCCCGAGGTGCTGTTCCTGGACGAGCCGACCACCGGCCTCGACCCCGGCAGCCGCGCCGACCTGTGGGACCTGGTCCGGCGCGTCCGGCACGACCACGGCACGACCGTGCTGCTCACCACGCACTACCTGGACGAGGCCGACGCGCTCGCCGACCGCCTCGTGGTCGTGGACGCCGGGTCCGTGGTCGCCGAGGGCACCCCGGCCGGCCTCAAGGACCGGCACGGCGCCGCTACCCTCCAGGACGCCTTCCTCACCATCACCGGGCGCGCCTCCGACGCCCCCGCCACCGTCTGAGCCCCCCGGGACCCGCCGTGAACCGACTCCTCACCGACACCCTCGTGATCTTCGGCCGCTCGTCGCGGCAGACCCTGCGGTCCAAGACCGCGCTGACCTTCGGGATGCTGCAGCCGCTGCTGTTCCTCGCCCTCATGGGCCCGCTGCTGTCCCGGCTCGACCTGCGGACCGGCGGGACGTCCTGGCAGGCGTTCGTGCCCGGCCTGCTCGTCCAGCTCTCGCTGCTCGGCGGGATGTTCGTCGGGCTCGGCATCCTGGTCGAACGCCAGGCCGGCGTGATCGACCGGATGCGGGCCACGCCCCTGCACCCCGCCGCGCCGCTGCTCGGCCGGACGCTGCGGGACGTCGTGCAGCTCGTCGTCCAGTCCGCCCTGCTCGTCCTGCTCGGCGTCGCGTTCGGGCTGCGCGCGCCGCTCGCCGGGATCGTGCTCGGCTTCGTGTTCGTGGGGCTGCTGTCGGCGGCGCTCGCGATGCTGTCGTACGGCCTGGCGATGAACGTGCGGACCACGCCCGAGTTCGCCGCGATCGCCAACACGGTCGTCCTGCCGATGATGCTGCTCGCGGGCCTGCTGCTGCCGATGACGCTCGCGCCCGGCTGGCTGGACGCCGCTTCCCGCGCGGTCCCCTTCCGGTACACCGTGGACGCCGTCCGGCACCTGTACCTCGGGGAGTACGCCGACGCCACCGTCCTCGCCGGCCTCGCCGTCACCACCGGGTTGGCCATCCTCGGCCTCTTCGGAGGGCTCGCCCTTTTCCGCAGGTCAGGGCATACTCCGTGATTCTTCGAAAAAAAATCCCGGTGTCGTGTCGATCCGGCGGCTCCCCGATCGACGCCCTGGTGAAGCGACACCAGCGAGCGAAGGAGAACGCCATGCGGTTCCTCATGATGACGGTCGACGACGGCACCCCCCAGGGCCCGGTGGACGACGAGCTCCAGGCCCGGATGGGCGCGTTCATCGCCGAGATGAGCCGGTCCGGCGCGCTGCTGGCCACCGGCGGCCTCGACCCCCGCGCGACCCACATCGTCGCCAAGGACGGCAAGGCCGAGATCGTGGACGGCCCGTTCAGCGAGTCCAAGGAGTTCGTGGCGGGCTTCGCGCTGGTCGAGACCCGGACCGAGGAGGAGGCCATCGAGCTGTCCCGCCGGTTCTGGGCCATCGTCGGCAGCGGCCGCGGCACCATCCAGCGGGTCTACGGCCCCGACGGCGAGTGACCGGAGGCCCCACCCCCGGAACCGGCATCCGGCACGCCCGCTCGCGCTTCCGCGCGGCGGGCGTGTTGCCGTTCCCGGGTCCGAGGTGCTGTCATCGGGCGCGTGACGGACGTGAACCGGACGATCGACGCGGTCTGGCGGCTGGAGGCCCCGCGGATCATCGCGGCGCTCGCGCGGCTGGTCAACGATGTGGGGCTGGCCGAGGAGCTGGCGCAGGACGCGCTGGTCGCCGCGCTGGAACAGTGGCCCGCCCAGGGCGTCCCGGACAACCCGGGCGCATGGCTGATGTCGGTCGCCAAGCGGCGCGGGATCGACCGGATCCGGCGCGAGCGGACCTTCGCGCGCAAGGTCGAGGAGATCGGCCAGGCCCTGGAGGCCGAGACCGAGTTGCCCGAGCCGGACGAGATCGCCGACGACCTGCTGCGGCTGGTGTTCACCGCCTGCCATCCGGTGCTGTCCCGGCCCGCGCGGATCGCGCTGACCCTGCGCATGCTCGGGGGCCTGAGCACGGACGAGATCGCGCGCGCGTTCCTGGTGCCCGAGGCGACCGTCGCGCAGCGGATCGTCCGGGCGAAGAAGACGCTGAGCGCGTCGGGCGTGCCGTTCGAGGCTCCGCAGGGCCCGGAGCGCGCGGCCCGGCTCGACTCGGTGCTCGAAGTCGTCTACCTCATCTTCAACGAGGGGTACGTGGCCACGGCCGGGTCCGACTGGCTCCGCGTGGACCTCTGCCAGGAGGCGCTGCGCCTCGGCCGCCTCCTCGCCGGGCTCGCGCCCCGCGAACCCGAGGTGCACGGCCTGGTCGCGCTCATGGAGATCCAGGCGTCCCGCACGCGCGCGCGGGTCGGCGAGGACGGCGCGCCCGTCCCGCTGCCCGAGCAGGACCGCGGCCGCTGGGACCGGCTGCTCATTGCGCGCGGCTTCGCCGCCCTCCTGCGCGCGCAGGAGCTGGGCGGCCCGTCCGGCCCGTACGTGCTGCAGGCCGCGATCGCCGCGTGCCACGCGCAGGCGGCGTCCGCCGAGGAGACCGACTGGGAGCAGATCGCCGGTCTGTACGAACTCCTCGTGCGCGCGGAGCCGTCGCCCGTCGTCCAGGTGAACCGGGCGTTCGCGCTCGGCATGGCGTTCGGCCCGCGGCGGGGCCTGGAGTTGCTCGACGCGCTGGAGGACGAGCCGTCCATGGCGGCCTACCACCTGCTGCCGAGCGTGCGCGGAGACCTGCTCGCGCGGCTCGGGGACCGCGCGGGCGCGGCCCGGGAGTTCACCCGCGCGGCCGGTCTGACCCGCAACGATGCCGAGCGGGCCGTGCTGGAGAAGCGGGCCTCGGAACTTTCTTAGAAAAAACTTCCGGCGGATGTCGATCCGGGCGGCGGCCGATCGACGCACTGGCGAAACGAGGAACACACCGGAAGGAACCCCGAGATGACCACCGCCGCCACCACCACCGCCGCTGCCGCCAACACCGCTACTGCCGCCGCGCCCCGCTCCCGCCGCCGGACGATCCTGTGGGGCTTCCAGATCCTGCTCGCCGCGTTCCTGCTGATCGCGTCGGCGATGCCGAAGTTCGCCGGGCAGAAGGACGCGGTGGAGACCTTCGCCAAGATCGGGATCGGTCAGTGGTTCCGGTACGTGACGGGCGCCGTCGAGGCCGCGGGCGCGATCGGCCTGCTGATCCCCCGGCTGGCCGGGCTCGCCGCGACCGGGCTGATCGGGCTGATGATCGGCGCCGCGGTCACCCAGGTCGTCTGGCTCGTCCCCGCCTGGGCCGCCTTCCCGCTGGCGCTCGGCGTGGTCTTCGCCCTCATCGCGCGCGACCGGCGCGCCGAGACCCGCGACCTCCTGCGCGGCCTGCGCAAGTGACCCCCGACGACACCGGACGGCCCGGGCGCCCCACGCGCCCGGGCCG
>NZ_JBFAOF010000795.1:0-3435 GCF_040675125.1 Spirillospora sp. NPDC049652
GCGCCGGACGCCTCGGCCACCGCGACGGGCGCGCGTGTCGTGGACCTCGCCGGACGGTTCGTCCTGCCCGGCCTGATCGACACGCACCAGCATCTCGCCACCCCGCCGGACCGGCCGCTCGCCGAGGCGACCCTGCGCCGGGACCTGCGCGGCGGGGTCACCGCGGTCCGGATCATGGCCGACGACCTGCGGCAGATCGCCGACCTCGCGCGCGCCGCCCGGGTCGGCGAGATCGCCGCGCCGGACCTGCGGTACGCGGCGCTCACGGCCGGCCCGTCCTTCTTCGACGACCCGCGGACGGTGCAGGTCAGCCAGGGCGAGACCCCCGGCGCGGTGCCCTGGATGCAGGCGATCGGCCCGGACACCGATCTGCGGCTCGCGGTCGCGCTGGCGCGCGGCACGCACGCGTCCGCGATCAAGATCTACGCGGACCTGCCCGGCGGGACCGTCGCGGCGCTGACCGCCGAGGCGCACCGGCAGGGCATGCGGGTGTGGGCGCACGCGGCCGTCTTCCCGGCGACGCCCGCCGAGGTCGTCCGCGCGGGCGTGGACTCGGTCTCGCACGTGACGATGCTGGCCTTCCAGGACCCGACCCGTCCGCTCACGTCCTACGCGGACAAACCCGCGATCGACCACGCGCGCTTCATGGACGGCTCGCATCCGGCCATCGCGGCGCTGTTCGCTGACATGCGCGCACGAGGAACCATCCTGGACGCCACCGGCAGCATGTGGGATCCGGCGTCTTCCTCGGGCGAACTGGCCGCCGCCCTAACGGCCCAGGCCCATCGCGCGGGCGTGGAGGTGTCGACGGGCACGGACTCCGATCCCGACCCCGAGCTTCCCAAGTGCCCGCCCGTGCTGGACGAGATCGTCTTCCTTGCCGAACGCTGCGGTTTCACGCCTGCGGAGGCGATCCGGTCGGCCACCCTCGTGGGCGCGCGCGCATTGGGGGCCGAGAACGAGATGGGCACGGTCGAGCCCGGCAAGCTCGCCAACCTGCTCGTCGTCGCGGACGACCCGCTCCGCGACGTCCGCAACCTGCGCACAGCCGAACTGGTCGTCAAGCGCGGCCACGCCCACGCCGTCGCATGACCCCCGGCGCCCTCGGCGCGACCGACCGGAAGGACCCCTCCCGATGATCATCAATGCCCTCGGCGGACTGGACGACCCGAACGCCGGATCCGCGGACGGGCCGTCCGCGACAAGCCGCGACCTGGTGCTGAACGAGCGCGCGCTCGCCGACGCCCGCGCGTCCGGGCTGACCGCCGTGAACGTCACGCTCGGATACGTCATGGGCGACTTCCCGCCCTTCGAGCACACCCTCGACGAGATCGCCGTCTGGGACGGGCACCTCGCCGCGCACCACGGCAGCCTGCTGAAGGTTCTGACCGCGGACGACATCCGGCGGGCCGAGCGCGAGGGGCGCGTCGGCGTGATCTACGGCCTGCAGAACGCGGTGCAGACCGGCGACGACCCCGGCCGCGTCGCCAAGCTCGCCGACCTGGGCGTCCGCGTCGTCCAGCTCACCTACAACCCGGCCAACCAGCTCGGTTCGGGCTGCATGGATCCGTCCGACGGCGGACTCACCTCATTCGGGCGCGACATCGTGGACGCCCTCGAAGAGCAGCGCCTCATGGTGGACCTCTCGCACAGCGGCGAACGCACCTGCCTGGACGCGATCGCGCACTCCACCCGGCCGCTCTCGGTCAACCACACCGGCTGCCGCGCCCTCACCGACCTGCCGCGCAACAAGACCGACGCCGAACTCCGCCAGGTCGCCGAGCGCGGCGGATTCGTCGGGATCTACTTCATGCCGTTCCTCTCCCCGTCCGGCCACGCCACCGCCGAGGACGTCGTCGCGCACCTCGCGCACGCGGTGGACGTCTGCGGCGAGGACGCCGTCGGCATCGGTACCGACGGCGCGGTCACCGCGATCGACGACCTGGACGCGTACCGGGTCCGGCTCGCCGAGGAGGTCGCCGAACGCGCCCGCACCGGCTCCGGCGCGACCGGCGAGGCGGCCGACACCCTCCCGTTCGTCCCGGAGCTGACCGGCCCCGACCAGTTCCGCCGCCTCGCCCGGCTGCTCGAACGCGAGGGCTGGTCGGAGGAGCGCGTCGCGAAGATCCTGGGTGGGAACTTCCTCGCCTTCGCCGACCGGGTGTGGAGCGCCGGCTGATCCGTCATGGGCCCGCGGGGATCCGCCAGGTGCTCGCAGGGGATTCGTCAGGTGCTCGCAGGGGATTCGCCAGGTGCTCGCGGGGGATCCGCCGGGTACCGCCGTTGCGCACGGACTTCGGACGGTCCGGGCGTGTACGGTGGGCAACCGGCGGCCGCCGCGCCGGGCCCACCGCGCCCGCCGCGACCACGGATGTGCACGGACGCGGCCGACCGTGTTCACGGCCCACACGGAGTCAGGATGACGCAGACGTGACGCCCGGAACCCTCGTCCTGCTGCACACGCCGCACGCGAGCGCCGACGCCTGGGGCGACCTGCCGGAGATGCTGCGCTCGTACGGCCTCGACGTCGTCACTCCCGACGTCCCGGACCTGGACGGCGTGGGCTACGTCGCCCGCACGTCCCTGATCATCGCCGCGACCGCGCCGGACGTGCCGCTCGTCCTCGTCGGCCACGGCGCGGCGGGCCCGCTCCTTCCGGCGATCGCGGCCGCGCAGCGGGCTGCGCACCGTCCGGTGGGCGCCTACGTGTTCGTGGACGCCTCGCTTCCGCGTACGGCCCGCGCCACTCAGAACCATGGTCACGACCACCCCTCCGCCCCGGAAGGCGACCAGCCGCCGTCACAGGCCCACGCGCACGGCACCGCGCCCGGCGCGCACCACCCGGAACACCCCGGCGCGGCGCACGCCCACGCCAACGGCCACGCGGCCCTGCAGAACGGCGCGGCCCGGAACGGCGTCATGCAGGCCGACGCCGTGCGGAACACCAAGCCGTTCGAGCAGGTGAAGGCCGGGCCGCCGGCGCCGGTGCCCGCCGACTGGCCCGACGCGCCGTGCGGCTACCTGCGCACCCACGCCGACCGCACCGCCGCACCGGCGGGAGGCGACGCGGAATCGCACGACCACGCCGTCCGCGAGGCGTCGCTGCGTGGCTGGACAGTCGTCCAGCACGAGCCGCCCGCCGCCGTCGCCCAGGCCCTGAGCGAACTCATCGCCACCCTCTGACCGGAGCGCCGTTCCCGTCGCCGGAGCGCCGTTCCTGCCGGAGGGTCAGGAGTCGGCGTTCTTGAGCAGGTCGTCGAGCATCGCGTCGTAGTCGTCCTCGGGACGCCCGAGGTCCATGCGCGCTCGGTAGCGGAGCCGGAGCAGCGCCTCCAGGCTGTCCTCGGCGATGGCCGCGTCGTCCGGGTCGATCAACTCGCCGCCGGGGCCCGCCGGGACCCTCCGCGCGGCGCGGTCGCGCAGCGCCAGGACGAC
>NZ_JBFAOF010000796.1:0-3433 GCF_040675125.1 Spirillospora sp. NPDC049652
GGCAGTTCGCCCGCGTCCTGCGTCCGGACGAGGCCGTCCGGCAGTTCCCGCGCAGACCGGCCCGCAGCCGATCGCCGCCCCCTCCGCCGACCAGCGCAACGGCGCGTCCTCCCAGCCTGGGAACTCCCCCTTCGGATCCCCCGAGGCCTCCCAGCCCCACCAGCAGGTCCAGCACTCGGCGACCGGCGCCTTCCACACCGGTGACAACCCGCCGCACGAGAGGCGCTGACGCCCGCCCCGCAGGCGATAGTGTCTTGTCGATCGCCGCGCCGCGGATGGCCGAGGGCCATCCCGGCGGCATCGGCGTATCCGGGCACATTCGGCGGTGTCCGCCGGGCCTGACGCGGCCCGGGACGCGGCACGTAGGGAGAGAGAGACCCTGTGATCATCCTGAGCGGCGTACTCGTGGTGGTGGCGATCGCCCTGCTCGTGGCGGGAATCGTCGCGGGCAACGGTGACAGTGCGCAGGTGTTCGGCGTGGACGCCATCGTGGTGATCTACTCGTCCATCGCGATCAGCCTCGTGGCGGCGCTCTTCCTGCTCCTCGGGGTGTTCCTGCGGCGCAAGGAGATCTTCGGGACCGGTCCCGCGGCGTCCCCCCGCCGCGACCGCAAGGCCGCCAAGGGCAAGGGCAAGAAGAACAAGGCCGCGGGCCAGGCCACCGTGCCGGGCGCCGCGAGCCAGGCCGGTGACGGCGACCCGGACGACGCGGTCGTGATCCCGCTGCAGCCCATGGACGTTCCGGACGACGCGATCGTCCATGTCGTGCGCGGCCGCAAGCGCTACCACCTCGACACCTGCCGCCAGCTCGCCGGCCGGGAGACCGAGGAACTGACCTACGCCGAGGCCCGCGAAGAGGGCTTCAGCCCCTGCACCGCCTGCCTGCCCGACACGGCCCTCGCGGCGCGCGCCGCGATCTCCGTCGGCGCCCCGTCCGCCGGCGCAGGCTCCGCGGCCGGTGAGTCCGGCGCGAAGAAGGGCGACGCTCCGTCCGGTGCCCCCTCGGGCCCCGCGGCGTCCGCAGCGTCCCCGTCCGCGCCGCCCGCTGCCGCCGCGCCGTCCGCGCCGTCGAAGTCCGGCTCCCCGTCCGCGCCGACGGTGCCGTCCGCGTGGCCGACTCCGGCCGCGCCGCCGTCCGCGAGCACGCCGCCCGCGCCGTCCGGCCGCGGCGACGTCACGCTTCCCGATCTTCCGGTGACCGGGGCCCCGCCCGCGTCGCCGACGCTGACCGACATCCCGGTCCCGGTCTCGAAGCCCGAGGCCGAACCCGAGCCCAAGGCCGAGCGCAAGGCCGCGTCCACGACCGAGCCCGAAACCGCTCCGGAGCGGGACCGCGCCGACGAGAAGCCCTCAGACGCCGACAGCGCGGACACCGTGCTGGACGCGGAGGAGAAGGCCGTCCCGGCGACCCCGTCCGCCGAGAAGGCGACTGCGGCTCCCGTCGAGGAGCCCGCCGCCGAGGACGAGCCCGCGAAGGCGAAGTCCGCCGAGACCGAGCCGGTGGAGTCCGTGGAGCCCGAGAAGGGCGAGGCTGAGAAGGGCGGGGAGCCGGCCGCGGTGAGCGCCGCTCCGCCGCGTCCGCGCGAGTCCTCCGACGAGGACGAGCAGGCCGAGGAGCCCGCCGACAAGCAGGCCGAGGCCGCCGAGAAGAAGGCCGAGGCCGAAGCGGCGGACGAGACCGAGACCGAGGGCGCCGGTACTCCCGCCTCCGCGGACGAAGACGAGCAGGACGAGCGCGCCGAGCGGGCCGAGGACGCCGAGGGCGAGCGGGCCGCCGCCGAGGAGGAGCCGCAGGTGCGCATCCTCAGCGGCACCAAGCGCTACCACCGTCCCGACTGCGCGCTGATCGAGGACATCGGCGACGACGCCGAGGACCTGGAGTCCCTGCCGCGCAGCGAGGCCAAGGAGCGCGGCTGCACCCCGTGCCTGGTCTGCCAGCCCGACCGCGAGCACGCCCGCGACTGACGCCCCCGCACGTCCACCCGCAGCAACGAGAACGGCCGCCCCGAAGCAGGGCGGCCGTTCTGCCGTCTCCGCGAAACGCGGGGACGCGGGACCGGGGCCGGCGACGCGTCTCGGACGCGTCAGGTGGCCTGGCGCTCCTGGCGCCTGCGGACGAGCTCCTCGACGGCGGTCGGGAGGGTCGTCTCGAAGTCGATGAGCTTCGCCCAGGTCGGGGTGACGACGATCCGGACCATGCCGTCGGTGTAGAGCGAGCGCACCTCGGCCTCCCACTCGACGCGCTGCTCGGGCGTCATCTCGTAGGTGCTGGTCGTCTGGAGGTACTCGTCCGGGATGCCGTCGACGTAGTCCAGTTCGGCCCGTCCGCGGATCAGCAGGATCTGGGGCGGGTGCGACTCGGTGTCGACGGTCAGCGCGACCATCGGGTTCTCGCGCAGCGCCTGGAGCTTCGGAGCGTTCTTCGGGGTGCACATGACGACCTCCGCGCCGTTCCACGCGAAGATGATCGGGATGTTGCGCGGGGTGCCGTCCTTGGCGACGTAGGCGAGGCGGGCCACGTCGCGGTCCAGCAGTTCCCGGCTGAGCGGCCGGTTCAGTACCTCGGTGATCTCCTGCGGCTCCATGGTGGCTGGCTCCTCCGTTTTGCTCGTCCCGCGGATCGGGTCCGGCTTCCACGCCCGAGACGATGAGGCTCCGGGTTCTGCGGGCCGTCGTCGTCCACCGGGTCGTGCCAACGGCATCATCCGGGACGGCACCGACATTCGTCGGCACGCCGGTGCTCGCGCAATGCGAACCCGACCTGTTCAGGACACGGGTGAAGACGAGCGCCACCGGTGCCGGCGGACGGCCGTCCCGGAGCGGGCCGGCCGTCCGGGCGGAGGGTCAGTAACGGCCGCGGCGGCGTTCGTCGCGGAGGGCGCGCAGGTGGTCGCGGCGCTCGTCGCGGATCCGGCGCCGCTCCTCGCGGACCGCGTCGACCGCGCGGCGGTGGCCCTCGTGGATCTGCCGGTGGGTGTGCCGGTGCTCGCGGCCGAGGAGCCGGGCGTTCACCTGTTCCCCGGTGAGCGCCTTCACGCGCTCGGAGAGGGTGAGCTCCCCGACCTCGCGGCGCACCACGCCGATCTTGCCGAGCAGGGTGAACCCGGTGATCCGGACGGTCGGTGGATCGGGGTCCTCGGGATCGTCGAGCGGCACGGACGCCTCGCCGAGGACCGCCGAGGCGGCGTTGGCGACCCGCACGCCGGGCGGGACGACGATCTCGATCTCGCCGAGCACGCAGGTGCAGTTGATCGTCACCTCGCGCTGGGACAGCACCGCCTGCCGAAGGTCCAGCATGACCTTGCCGAGCAGGGCGTTGGCGTCGGTCTGCGCCTCGACCAGCCAGCGTCCGCCGCGCTTGGTCTCGGACATGATCGCCACGACGGTGCCGGGCTCGCTGCGCGGCGGCGGAGCGGTTCCGGCGGGCTCGGCC
>NZ_JBFAOF010000797.1:0-3429 GCF_040675125.1 Spirillospora sp. NPDC049652
CGGCGCGCGGCTCGCGCTCGCCGACCGCGACCTCGCACTCCTCCAGGTTGCCGACCGCCACGGTCGTGTGCTCCAGCGCGCGGGCGACAAGGTCCTTGGCGTCCTCGGGCGACTCCCAGAACATCGGCCGCCAGTCCAGGTCCAGAACGGTCGTCCCGGAGTGCGCGGCGAGCGCCGCCAGCGTCGCCTCCCGGCTCGGCTCCTGGGACAGGCCGGTCACCGTCGCCCAGAAGATCCGGGCGGCGGCGACGGCGTCCAGGTCGAGCTCCTCCGGACGGATCTCCAGGTCGGGCGCCTTGGGGTACCGGTAGAAGTAGAGCGGGAAGTCGTCGGGCGGGAAGACCTCGCAGAACGCCAGCGGCGTCGGCAGGCCGGGGACGTCGGTGACGAACCGGTCGTCCACCCCGTACTCGCGGAGCTTGCGGTGGACGAACCGGCCGAACGGGTCCGCGCCGGTCCGGGTGACCACCGCGGCCCGGTGGCCGTGCCGGGCCGCCGCGACCGCGACGTTGGTCGGGCTGCCGCCGAGGTACTTGCCGAACGACTCGACGTCCTCCAGCCGGACGCCGGACTGGAGCGGGTAGAGGTCCACGCTGACCCGGCCCATGGTGATGAGGTCGAAGGTCACGGCGTCCTCCCGAGGAAGGCCAGGCTCGCGCGCACGTCGCCGCGCGGGCCCGCGTCCGGTGCGGGCTCGGACTCCAGGATGGTGTCCTGTTCGAGGACGTACCAGCCCCCGTAACCGGCGCCTTCGAGCGAGGCGACGATGCCCGCGATGTCGATGTCGCCCCGGCCGAGCGGGCGGTAGATGCCGTCGCGGACCGCGCCGGTGTACGTCGCGCGTCCGGCCTGGACGCTCGCGGCCAGCGCCGCGTCGACGTCCTTGAGGTGCACATGGGAGATCCGCGCGGCGGCCGAACGGGCCAGCTCCAGCGGGTCGGTGCCGCCGATCAGCAGGTGCCCGGTGTCCAGGCAGAGCGGGACGTCCGACCCGGCCAGCACCCGGCCGACCTCCTCGCGGCGCTCGACGACCGTGCCGACGTGCGGGTGCAGGGCCGCCCGGTGGCCGCGCTCGGCGGCGCGGGCCGCGGCGCGGTCGAGGTTGCGGAACAGGGTCTTCCAGTTCTCCGCGTCCAGGACGGGCCGCTCGTCGTAGCCGTCCAGTCCGGTGACGGCGGCGAGGACCACCGTGGCGCCCGGGTCGCCGAACGAGTCGAGCGCGCGCGCCAGCTCCGGCATCGGGTCCTGGTCCGGGTCGTGCAGCACGAGGGGGACGAAGCCGCCGACGGGCGCCAGCCCGTAGGAGCCCAGCAGGGCGGCCCGGTCGGCCGGGCCCGCGGGCAGGAAGCCGTCCGGCCCGAACTCGGTCGCGCTGATCCCGAGGTCGCGCATCTCGGCCAGCACCCGGCCCGGCTCCATCTGGTGGCCCCAGCCGGGGACCTCGCAGACGCCCCACGAGATGGGGGCGGCGGCGACCCGTCCGGCCGCGACGATGTCGGTGCTCACCTGCGTACCTCCTCGATCGCGACGGTGCGCCTCTCCCGGCGCGAGATCTCGCATGCCTCGGCCACGTAGAGCGCCTCCAGGCTCTCCTCGGGCGGACACGGGCTCGGGGCGCCGCCCGCGGCCACATCGACGAAGGCGCGCAGCTCGGCCGCGTACGCCTCGGCGAACCGTTCGAGGAACCCGCCGTGCGACGGGCCCGCGGGACGGAAGCCGTCCCCGGCCGGGGCCAGCGGGGTCCGGTCGTCCAGCCCGGCGACGACGCCCGCGCGCGAGCCGAGCACCTCCAGCCGCACGTCGTAGCCGGCGGCGTTGTACCGGGTCGCGGAGACGACGGCGATCGCGCCGTCGTCGAGCGTGAGCATCGCCGAGCCGGTGTCCACGTCGCCGGACGCGGCGAACGCCCCCGGCCCGTGGTTGGCTCCGGTCGCGGCCACCTCGGTGACGGCGCGTCCGGTGACGAACCGGACGGCGTCGAAGTCGTGGACCGAGCAGTCCCGGAAGAGGCCGCCGGAGGTGGGGATGTACTCGTCCGGCGGCGGCACGCGGTCGAGGGTCAGCGAGCGCACCGTGTGCACCCAGCCGAGGCTCCCGGAGCGCACCGCGTCGCGCGCGGCGACGTGGCCCGGGTCGAAGCGCCGCTGGAAGCCGACCTGCACCGGCACGTCGGAGCCGCGCAGCGCGGTCAGCGTGCGGATCGTCCCGTCCAGGTCGGCCGCGAGCGGCTTCTCGACGAAGACCGGCAGCCCCGCCTCGACCGCCTTGATCACCAGTCCCGCGTGCGCGGACGTCGGCGTCGCGACGACCACGGCGTCCAGGCCGGACGAGAACAGCTCGTCGACCCCGTCCACCGCCCCGGCGCCCAGCTTGGCGGCGACCTCCCGGGCGCGCCCCGCGTCCGCGTCGGCGATGACGACCTCATCGACCAGAGCGTTCAACGTCTCGGCGTGCGCGGCTCCGATCCGTCCCGCCCCCGCCAGTCCGACCCTCATGTGACCGCGCCTTCCGTTCGCCTCATACGGGCCCTCCCATGCCGTCGCCGGCGCCGTCGCCGGCGTGACCGAGTCTCATGGAACGCTCCAGGAGCTGTCAATAGTTTGTCGTGACATATGGACTTTAGGTCAAATCACCGACCGTCCGCTATCCTCCCCACGTGCGAGGACCCACCGTGACGCTCGACCGGGGCAGCCCGGTCCCGCTCTATTTCCAGGTCGCCCAGCAGCTGGAGGCCGCGATCCGCGCGGGCGAGCTGTCGCCCGGCGCCCGCCTCGACAACGAGCTCGAACTGGCCGCGCGCTACCGGCTCTCCAGGCCCACCCTGCGGCAGGCGATCCAGCACCTGGTCGACAAGGGGCTGCTGGTCCGCAAGCGGGGCGTCGGGACGCAGGTGGTCCAGTCCCAGGTGCGGCGTCCGATCGAGCTGTCCAGCCTCTACGACGACCTCACCGCCGACGGGCGCGAACCCCGCACGCGGATCCTGGAGTTCGGGACCGTCCCCGCCGACGCGGAGGCCGCCGAGCGGCTCGGCGTCGCGGCGGGGGCGGACGTGCTGCTGACGCGCCGGCTGCGGTTCACCGACGGCGAGCCCCTCGGCCTGATGACCAACGTCGTCCCCCTCGGGCTGATCGATGTCACCGCGGCCCACCTGGAGGCGCACGGCCTGTACGAGGTGTTCCGCGGCGCGGGGGTCAACCTGCGGATCGCCCACCAGACCATCGGCGCGCGCGGCGCTACCGCCGCCGAGGCGAGGCTGCTGGACACCCGCCGGGGCGCCCCTCTGCTCACCATGACCCGGACGGCCTTCGACGACAAGGGGAACGCCGTGGAGTACGGCGCCCACGTCTACCGGGCCGACCGCTACGCGTTCTCCCACACGCTCGTGGACAGGTAGCCCGCCGCGACGCCCGCGCCGCACGCCCACGGCGG
>NZ_JBFAOF010000798.1:0-3424 GCF_040675125.1 Spirillospora sp. NPDC049652
GTCTTCGGCGGGACGGGCGCGGGCGCGGGCCGTCCGCAGTACACGGGCGGCGGACCCGGCGTCTTCGCATGGCCCGGACGGCTCGGGCGCGCCGTCGGAGGCAGGCTCGGACGGGCCGTCGGAGGCAGGCTCGGACGGGCCGTGGGAGGCATCGGGCGGGCCGTCGGAGTGGCCGTGGACGGCCTCGGCTTCGGGCGCGGCAGCGACGTCTTCGGCGGGTGGTTCCCCGGCCACGAGGGAGTCGCCTTCGGCGGCACCGGCTTGGGCTGTCCGGGCCTGGACGGCCCGGGCTTGCCCGGCTTCGGGGCCGCGGTGGGGCAGTGCCACGTGGTGGACGCCGGCCGGGGAGCGGGCGCGGCGGTGCGCGCCGCCTCGTTCGCCGACACCGTGGCCGCCCGTGACGGACCGTCCGAGCCGGTGCCCAGCCAGATGCCTGCGGCGAGCACTCCCGCGCCGCCCAGCCCGGCGACGACCGCCGCGGCCGCACGCCGCCGTCCCACTATGTTGATCATGCTGCTCCTCGGGGGAAGTCGAACTACACCCCTAAGAACCCCCGACATCCCGCGCCGGGTTGTCACGCGACGAGATTTCTTCGCCCCGTCCGCCCGAGTCCCCGTCGGCGGGCAGCCGAAGGACGCCGCCGAGGCGGCGGGGCTCGCGGTGGCGCGGGTCAGGCGGAGACGGCGCTGGGCAGGATCTCGGCGAGGGCGCGGAAGGCGCGGCCGCGGTGGCTGATGGCGTCCTTCTCCGCGGGGGTGAGTTCGGCGCTGCTGCGGGTCTCGCCGTCCGGGAGGAAGATCGGGTCGTAGCCGAAGCCGCCGGTGCCGCGCGGCTCGCGCAGGATGGCGCCGTGCATGCGGCCGTCCACGACGTGCTCGGCGTGGCCGGGGACGACCAGGGCGGCGGCGCAGAAGAAGTGCGCCCCGCGGGCGTCGTCCGCGACATCGGCGAGCTGGTCGAGGACGAGGTCGAGGTTGGCGCGGTCCTTGTCGCCGGTCTTCTCGCCGAAGCGTCCGGACCAGCGGGCGGACAGCACGCCGGGCATGCCGTTGAGGGCGTCCACGCAGAGGCCCGAGTCGTCCGAGACGGCGGGCAGGCCGGTGTGCGCGGCGATCGCGCGGGCCTTGAGCAGCGCGTTGCCGGCGAAGGTCAGCTCGGTCTCGGGCACCTCGGGGGCGTCCGGGAACGCGTCGAGCCCGATCACCTCGATCCCGTCCAGGATGCGCCGGAGCTCCTCGATCTTGCCCTGGTTGCGGGTGGCGAGGACGACCCGGGTCATCGGCCGAGCGCCTCGGCCTGGAGCCGGGTGAGCTCGGCGCAGCCGCCGGCGGCGAGGTCGAGCAGGGCGTCCAGCTCGGCGCGGTCGAACGGCGTGCCCTCGGCGGTGCCCTGCACCTCCACGAACCGGCCGTCGCCGGTGCAGACGACGTTCATGTCGGTCTCGGCGCGGACGTCCTCGGTGTACTCCAGGTCGAGCCGCGGCTCGCCGTCGATCACGCCGACGCTGACCGCCGCGACCGAGGTGACCAGCGGGTCGCCCTTGACCAGGCCGCGCTCGCGCATCCAGGTGACGGCGTCGGCGAGCGCCACGTACGCGCCGGTGATCGCCGCCGTGCGGGTGCCGCCGTCGGCCTGCAGGACGTCGCAGTCGAGCTGGACGGTGTTCTCGCCGAGCGCCTTGAAGTCGACACAGGCCCGGATGGACCGTCCGATCAGGCGGGAGATCTCCTGGGTGCGGCCGCCGAGCCGGCCCTTGACGGCCTCGCGGTCGCTGCGGGTGTGCGTCGCGCGCGGGAGCATCGCGTACTCGGCGGTCACCCAGCCGAGCCCGCTGTCCCGCCGCCAGCGGGGCACCGAGTCCTGGACGGACGCCGCGCACAGCACCCGGGTCGCGCCGAACTCGACCAGCACCGAGCCCTCGGCGTGATCGAGCCAGTCGCGCTGGATGCGAACGGTTCGGAGCTGGTCTGCCGCGCGGTCGTCAGGACGTGCCATGCCCACCACCCTAATGCCCCGCCCCGGCGGACACGCCCGCGCGCCCCGCGCCCGCCGGCGGCCCTCGGTCCGGATTCCCGAGGCGCGGGGCGGCGGGTCAGACGTCGTAGGTGGCGCCCACGTGGGCCAGTTCGATGGGACCGGCGAAGCCGCTGCTCTTGGCCTCCACGAGGGAGCGGTCGGCGTCGTTCCAGGGGACGAGGTGGGTGAGGACGAGGCGGCCGACGCCGGCGCGGGTGGCGTGCTCACCGGCCTCGCGGGCCGTGAGGTGGAGGTCTGGTGGCAGGTTCGGGGCGTCCAGGAAGGACGCCTCGCAGAGGAACAGGTCGGCGTCGCGGGCGATGTCCACCAGCGCGGACGACTCGCCGGTGTCGCCGGAGTAGGCGAGGACGCGGCCGCCCGCCTCGATCCGGAAGGCGTAGGCCTCGACCGGGTGCGGGGTCTGGACGGCGCTGACGGTGAACGGGCCGATCTCCCAGGAGTCCGCGGGCAGCGGGTGGAAGTGGAACGCCTCGTCCATGCCGTCGTCGCCGGGCAGACCGTAGGCGCGCGACATCTGGCGTCCGGTGTCGGCCGGGCCGTACACGGGGATGCGGGGGGCGCGTCCGTCGGGGCGGTAGTTGCGGGCCACGTAGAAGCCGCACATGTCCATGCAGTGATCGGGATGCAGGTGGGAGAGCAGCACCGCGTCTATGTCGTACGGCGAGTGGAACCGCTGGAGGACGCCGAGCGCGCCGCTGCCGAGTTCCAGCAGCATGGCGAACCCGTCCGCCTCGACCAGGTAGCAGGACGCCGGGCTCTCCGGCCCCGGAAAGCTGCCCGAGCAGCCGATCACAGTGACCCGCACGCTCACTCCTCCTTGTGTCTTCCCGAGGACTCGTACCCCGCCCGGGGCCTTAGTAGGTCAGAACGTCCACGTCCCCGGCGCGGACGGTCTCCACCGCGCCGATCTCCGGTCCGAGGAAGCGGCGGCCCAGCGCCGCGAACACGTCCGGATCGCCGGTGGCCCGGAAGCGGTGCTCCGGACGTCCGGCTCCGTCGGGCCGGGCCAGTCCCCGATCGTGCAGCACGCGGTACACGTCCTTGGCGGTCTCGTCGGCGCTTGAGACCAGTGTGACCCCGTCTCCGACGACATACGAGACGACGCCGGCCAGGAGCGGGTAGTGCGTGCAACCCAGGATGAGGGAGTCGCACCCCGCGTCCATGATGGGCTGGAGGTACTCACGGGCCACGGTGAGAACCTCGTCACCCATCGTCACCCCCGCCTCCACGAGGGGGACGAACCGGGGGCAGGCGGCGCTGACGAGCTCGATGTGCGGGGCGGCCGCGAACGCGTCGTCGTAGGCGCGGCTGGTCACGGTCGCGCGGGTGGCGATCAGTCCGACGCGTCCGGTGCGGGTGGCCGCCGCGGCGCGCCGCACGGCCGGGC
>NZ_JBFAOF010000799.1:0-3411 GCF_040675125.1 Spirillospora sp. NPDC049652
CACCGCGCAGACGCCCGCCAAGTCCGCCGCCACCGGGGCGATCGCCTGGTTCACCGGCGCGCACGGGACCTCGGTCTTCGGCGGCGACGCGACCGACGCCGCCGGGCTGATCTCGGGGCTCTACTTCACCAGGCAGCCGGGGTCGTGGCGCGAGGTGGACGCCGGGCTGCGCAAGATCGCCCCGGACGTCTCCTTCGTCACCGCCGAGATCGGGCGCAAGGGCCGCTGCCGCGTCCTGCACGGCGTGAACCCCGACACCCCGCGTCCGCTCGCGTCGGCGTCCAAGCTCTACATCCTGGGCGCGCTCTCCGACGCGGTCGCCCGCGAAGAGGTCTCGTGGGAGACCCCGCTCGCGGTGAACGAGGCGTGGCGGAGCCTGCCGCCGGCCGGCGAGCTCCGCAACAAGCGCGCGGGTTCGATGATGACGCTCGCGCAGTACGCGGACTCGATGATGTCGGTGAGCGACAACACCGCCGCCGACCACCTGGTCCACCGGCTCGGACGCGAGGCCGTGGAGAACGAGCTGACGGCCCTCGGGAACCGGCACGCCCAGGCGAGCCGCCCGTGGCTGACCACCCGCGAGGAGCTCGCGCTGAAGGGCACCGCCGACTACCCGGCGGGCGCGCGGCGCTACCTGGCCCTTCCCGCGGGCAAGCGGGCCGAGGCGCTGTCCGGGCTGGACGCCGTGAAGCTCGCCGACGTCAAGCCGTGGGAGAAGCCCCGCGACGTCGACCGCATCGGATGGTTCGCCTCGCCGCTCGACGTCTGCGCGGCGTTCAAGGGGCTGAGCGACCGGGCGGCCAAGCCCGGCCAGTCCCCCCTGGGCCACGCGCTGAGCATGGTGGACGGCGGCATCCAGCTCGACCCGAAGAAGTACCCGACGGTCTGGTACAAGGGCGGCGGCGAGCCGGGCGTCCTCACGGCCAACTACCTCGCCCGGACGTCGGGCGGCCGGGTGATCGTCACCAGCGCGATGCTCTCCGACCCGAAGAGGTCGTTCTCCGGCAACGCCGAGCTGGCGCTGCTCGCCCTCTCGCGCGCCGGGATCCAGCTCGCGGGAGAGTCCGAGCAGTAGGGACCCTCTCCGCGACCGAGACGCGTCCCCCGGGGTGGTGCCGGGGGACGCGTTCTCGCTACTCGGCCTCGGTGAGCGCGGTGAGGCGCTCGACGGCCTCGACGTACTCCTCGATGAGGTCGTAGACGACCTGCGCGGCCGGCCTGACCTGGTTCATGCTCCCGACGATCTGCCCGACCGGGAAGGTGACCAGCTCGCCGTCGCCGGACCGCGCGATCCGCGGCAGGGCGTCCGCGACCAGCATGAACTGCATCGGCATCGGCAGGGTGCCCGGGGACGACGAGCCCTCCCAGGCGTCGGTCCAGGCGGTCCTGAGGAAGCGGGCGGGCTTGCCCGTCCAGGCGCGCGACCGGACGGTGTCCCGGGACGTCGCCTCCAGCAGTTTCGGGACGGCCCGCTCGGGGGTGTCGGCCTCGTCCACGGTCAGCCAGATGGACCCGGTCCACACGCCCTCCGCGCCGAGCGCCAGCCCGGCCGCCACCTGCCGGCCGCGGCCGATGCCGCCCGCCGCGAGGACGATCGTGCCGTCCCCGACGGCGTCCACGACCTCCGGGATCAGCACCATCGTGGACACCTCGCCGGTGTGGCCGCCCGCCTCGGTGCCCTGCGCGACGATGATGTCCACGCCCGCGGCCGTCTGCTTGCGCGCGTGCCGGGCGCTGGACGCGAGGCCCGCGACCTTCACGCCGTGCTCGTGGGCGAGCTCGACCACGTCCGCCGGGGGCGGGCCGAGCGCGCTGGCGAGCAGCGCGATGTCGTGCCGGAGGGCGACCTCGACCTGCGGGCGGGCCGTCTGGTCCGTCCAGCCGAGCAGCGCGCGGTCGGCCCGCTCGGACGGCGGCTCGACGCCGTGCTCGGCGAGCAGCCCCTCCAGGAAGTCGCGGTGCTCCTGCGGGATCATCGCCTGGAGCCGGCCGAGCAGCTCCTCGGCGTCGCCCGCGTCCGCGCCCTCGTACTTGGCGGGCATCACGACGTCCACGCCGTACGGCTTGCCGCCGACGTGCTCGTCGATCCACTTCAGCTCGAGTTCGAGCTCCTCGGGGGTGAAGTACAGGGCGCCGAGGACGCCCATGCCGCCGGCGCGGCTGACCGCCGCGACCACGTCGCGGCAGTGGCTGAACGCGAAGATCGGGTACTCGATGCCGAAGAGATCGGTGACTCGTGTCCGCACGCGTCGAACATAACCCCCGGCGGGACGAAACTGCAACGGGTTCTAGTTCGCGAATTAGCCAGGCTCGCGGGGTCGTGTGCTCATCGACATAGAACCTGTACTACAGAATGCCGCCGGGCCAGGGCGGCGGCGCCGTCCAGGCGTAGTGGTGCATCGGAGGGCCCTCGGGACGGAACGGGGCCGCCCGGACGAAGGCGAAACCGCGCGACACCAGGAAGCTCTCGAAGTAGTGCCGGGCCGGGTTGTCGACCTCCCAGCAGGCCGCGATCGCCGTGAGGTCCGGGTCGCGCTGGGCGTGCCCGACGACCGCCTCGAACGCCTCCCGGAAGTAGTGCTTGCGCCAGCAGCGCCGGACGAACCCCGAGCACAGCTCGGGCACCCCGGAGGCGTTCGGCATCAGCCCGCAGAAGCCGACGACCGCGCCGTCGTGCCCGGTCTCCACGGTGTAGGCGGTGTACCCGTGGTCGGCCAGGCCCGCGACGACGCGCCCGTGCCAGGCGCGGATCCACTCGTCGGTCCACGCCACGGCGGCGCCGACGTGCCGGACGGCCACCGGGTCCTCGTAGAACTCGCGCAGCGGGCCCAGGTCGTCCGCCCGGGGCGCGCGCAGGACGAGCCGGTCGGTGGTGATCGGGAGCCTCAGCATGCCCCCGCCCCGAGGTCGCGCGGACGGCACTGCACCCGCAGCCCGGTCGGGCGGAACGTCCCCCACGTCGTCGGCGTGAGCGGATGCCGCCGGATCACGTACCGGTGCGCCATGCACGCGGCGACGAGGACGAGCTCGATCGAGGCCAGCGAGGCCCCGGGGCAGGTGCGCGGCCCGGCCCCGTACGGCAGGTAGGCGCCCTTCTCCGGACCGGCGGCGGGATCCAGCCAGCGGTCGGGGTCGAAGACGGCGGCGTCCGGGAAGTAGCGCGGGTCGCGGTGCAGCAGGTAGGGCGAGACCATCACGCGCTCGCCGGGGTGCAGCTCGTAGCCGCCGACCTGGACGGGGGCGACGACGGTCCGCGGCAGCAGCCAGTTCGGCGGGTACAGCCGCAGCGTCTCGCGGACGAACGCGTCGGTCAGCAGCAGCCGCGACAGCGCGGAGCCGTCCACGGCATCCGGGCGGGCGAGCACCGGCGCGGCCTCGGCGGCGATCCGCTCGGCCCAGCGCGGGTGCTCG
>NZ_JBFAOF010000800.1:0-3406 GCF_040675125.1 Spirillospora sp. NPDC049652
AACACGCCGAGCACGGCGGCGCGGGCGCGGTCGCCGAGCCGGACGAACGAGGTCACCCAGGTCAGCGAGACCACCGTGAGGCCGAACGACAGCCCGAAGGTGATCGGCTTGCGCCACGACAGCGGACCCGTCCACGGGCCGCCGTCCACCGCGTAGACGGCCAGGTGCGCGAGCCCGGACAGGAACAGGAGCACGCCGACCGCGTAGCAGGCCCGCTCGACGCGGCGGCCGCGCGTCCAGAACGACCAGAGCCCCGCGACCACCTCTCCGGCTCGCGGGAACCCGCCTGCCGCACCTGCCGCCGCACCGCCCTGCGCGCCGCCCTGCGCGTCCCTCTGCGCGTCCGTGTGCGCTTCGTCCGCCGGGGCCGCCATGACCGCCTCCATCTGCTGAGTGAGTACTCACCCAGTATGAGTGAGCGCCCACTCAGCCACAACCCCCGGGGCCCCGGAACCGAGGAACGCCCAGGTCAGGAGACGTGCACGCGGGGGCGGCGGGACGGGTCGGGCTCGGCGCGGCGCAGCACCTCGCGGGTCACCGGGGCGACCTCGCCGTCCCCGAAGACCAGGAACTTCAGCAGGTGGCCGAGCGGGTGCCCCTCGGTCCAGTCGAAGTAGACGTTGGGCGGGCCGCCGGTCCGGTCGCGCAGCGCCAGCAGCACCGCGGCGATCGTGTTCGGCACGACCGGGCCGGTCACGCGGAGCACCCGGTAGTCGTGCAGCACCTCGCCGCGCACGTCCAGGTCCGCGCGGAAGTCGGACGAGTCGGTCACCGTGACCTCGAGGAACAGGATGTGCTGGTCCTCCGGCATCGGGATGTCGTCGCGCTGCGCGCGCTCCTTGAGCGCGTACTCCTCACGGTCGCGGGCCTGCGGCTCGTTGGCGACGATCCGCAGCGGGCCGAACGCGGCGGCGGCGTCCACCAGGCGCTCGGCGGCCGGGTCCAGCGTCACCGTGCCGGTGCGCAGCTCGAACGCGCGGTGCACCCGGGACGCGAACGAGGTGAGGAGGATGCCCGCGATGAACAGCGACGCGATCTTGATGCCGTCCGGCCGCTCCACCACGTTGGCGGACAGCGTGTAGACGAACACCGCCGTGATCAGCGCGAACCCGGCGCCCGCGGCCCGGTGGCCGTGCCGCCACGTGGCGACACACGAGGCGAACGACGCCGACAGCATCAGCACCAGCACGCCGGTCGCGTACGCGCCGCCCTGCTTGTCCACGTTCGCGTCGAACAGCCAGGTCACCAGGAACGCGATGGCCAGGAACACCAACGTCAGCGGCCGGACGGCGCCCGCCCAGTCCGGCGCCATCCCGTACCGGGGCAGGAAGCGCGGGACGAGGTTGAGCAGCCCGGCCATCGCCGACGCGCCCGCGAACCACAGGATCGCGATCGTGGACACGTCGTAGACCGTCCCGAAGCCGCTGCCGAGGTACTGGTGGGCGAGGTAGGCGAGCGCCCGGCCGTTCGCGCGGCCGCCCGTCCGGAACTCGTCCGCCGGGATCAGCACGGTCGTCGCGAAGCTGGACAGGATGAGGAACACGCTCATGATCAGCGCGGCCGTGGTGAGCAGCCGCCGGGTCTCCCGGACGCGCCCGGCGGGCCGGGCGCAGGTGTCCGACGCGTCCCCCCTGACCTGCGGCATCACCGCGACGCCGGTCTCGAACCCGGACATGCCGAGCGCGAGCTTGGGGAAGACCAGCAGCGCGACGCCGACCATGGCGAGCGGCGAGGAGTGCGCGGCGCGCGCCGCGCCCCACCAGTCGCCGATCCGCACCGGGTGCGCCGCGACGTGCGCCAGGGCCGTGGCCACCACGACCAGGTTCAGCCCGAGGTAGACGACGACGAGCACGACCGCGATCCCGATGGCCTCGCGGAACCCGATGAGGAACACCCCGCCGAGCGCGGCCAGCAGCGCCAGCGTGATCCACATGCCCCGCCCGTGCAGGACGGCCGGGGCGAGCGGGTTGGCCATGGCGTGCGCCGACGCGTCCGCCGCCGACAGCGTCATGGTGATCATGAAGTCGGTGCAGGCGAAGCCGAGCAGCACCAGCACGAAGACCTTCCCGGCCCACCACGGCAGCAGCCGCTCCAGCATGGCGATCGAGCCCGAGCCGTGCGGCGACTCGCGCGCCACCCGCCGGTACACCGGCAGCGCGCCGAACAGGGTCAGCGCGACCAGCACGACCGTGGCCACCGGGGACAGCAGCCCGGCGGCGAGCGCGGCGATGCCGGGCTGGTAGCCGAGGGTGGAGAAGTAGTCGACGCCGGTCAGGCACATGACCCGCCACCAGGGGTGGCCCGCGTGCTCCTCCGGCAGCCTGCCGTGCGGGCCGGGATGGCTGCCGCTCTGCTCGCTCAGGCCGTCCAGCAGCCAGACGCGCCACCAGCGGGCGGGCACGGAGGCGTCGCGCGCCCCTCCCGCTCCGGCGTCCGCCCCGGCCATCGCCGCCCCCCCCCGTCCCGCGATCGGTAACCGGGAGATATCCCGGTGGGACGCCGCTTACGCGCGCGGCGTCCCACCGATCGACCCGAGATACCAGCCACCGCCGGATGAACCGGGACGAACAGACCACGGAACCGGCTCAGGACGAACGGATCAGCGGACGCGGCCCCGGTAGGCCGCGTGCCCCACCAGCACGGACGCCAGTGCCAGCACGAGGCAGAGGACGATGGCGGTGAGCGTGGCCGCCATCCGGACGGCATCCGATCCGGCCACCGCCGCGACGCCCCCTCCGATCAGCATGGCGAGCCCGCTCGCGACGAGCCATGGGCCGCCCGCGCGGTGGACGATGTCCCACGCCTCGTCGCTGGACATCGACGTGCGGGTGCGGATGCCGACGACTCCGTTGCGGCGCAGCCGGCCGGAAGCCGACGCCAGGCCGCTCGCCAGGATGATCAGCCCGGCCGCGGCCAGCACGATTCCCTCGATCACGGATCCCCCCTCTTTGGCGGCGGTATGCCACGAACGGTAGCCCATGTCCGATTCGTAGATCATTTCGGCCGGGCGTCCGCGCTCGCGCCCCGCCCTACCGGGCCGGGTAGAGCCGGTCGAGGGCGAGGTTGAGGCCGAGCACGTTCACCCGCGGCTCGCCGAGGAACCCCAGGTCGCGTCCGCTCGTGTGCGCCTCGACGACCTTCCGGACCGCCGTGGGGTCGGCGTGCCGGGCCGCGGCGACCCGCTCGACCTGGATCTCCGCGTAGGCCGGGGAGATGTGCGGGTCCAGGCCGGACCCGGAGGCGGTGACCGCGTCGGCCGGGACGGCGGACCTGCTCGGGGCGTCACCCCTGACCGGGACGAGGAGGCCCTTCGCGTAGTCCTCGCCGTACTTCGCCAACTCGACCGTCACGCCGTCGTAGGTGGCGACGAAGGGCGCCTTCACGACACCGGCCTCCTCGTTCACGC
>NZ_JBFAOF010000801.1:0-3402 GCF_040675125.1 Spirillospora sp. NPDC049652
ATCGGCAGGACGCCGCGCAGCCAGCGGTCCGCGACGCCCTCGGCGTTGTCGAGGACGACGCCGAGGGGGCCGCCGTCGCCGCTCGGCCGGACGGCCGGGGTCAGGTCGGCGAGGCGCTCGAAGACGCGGACGCGGGTGCGCGCGAGGAGCCGGAGCGCGGCGTCGTGGGAGACGAGCCGTTCGGCGTAGCGGAGCACGCCGCGTCCCATACCGAACGCCCGGACGGACACGATCGCGACCATCAGGTACAGGACGGGCGGGTGCTGCGAGGCCCGGGAGATCAGCCAGGCGGACGTGGCCATGAGCGCGATCCCGCAGGTCAGCGCTCCGGCACCGGCCAGCACGGCCAGTCCGAGCCGGAATCCCGGCCGCCGCGTCCGCGCCGGCTCGCCGGTCCCGCGGGTGGCCTGGACGGGGGTCAGGGTCGCCATGGTCGCCTCCGGCGCGGTCATGCGGGCACCGGCACGTCGTCGAGCCGGACGAGGTGGTCGGCGCGGTCGAGGAGGGCGCCGCGGTGCGTGGTCGCGATGACCGTGCGGCCGCGCAGCGGGCCGTCGAGCAGCGCGAGCACCTCCCGCTCGGTGCGCGGGTCGAGGTGGGCGGTCGGCTCGTCCAGCAGGACGAGCGGGGTGTCCAGGAGGTCGACCCGCAGGACGGCGCGGGCGAGCGCGACGCGCTGCCGCTGGCCGGCGGACAGGGCCGCGGCGTCGGCGTCCAGGGTGGTGAAGCGGGTGACGCCGACGGCCTCGGCGGCGCGGCGGACGGCGTCGTCCGGCGCGCCGGGGACGGCGAGCGCGATGTTCTCGGCGACCGTCCCGGCGATCAGGAACGTCCGCTGCGGGACCCAGGCGACGCCGCTCCGCCACGCGTCGCCGGGCGTGACCGGCTCGCCGCCGGACAGGACCCGGCCGGACGCGGCGGGGACGAAGCCGAGCAGGACCTCCAGCAGGCTGGACTTGCCGAGGCCGGACGGCCCGGCCAGCACGGTCAGCTCGCCCGCCGGGGCGGTGAAGGAGAACGGGCCGACCACGTCGCGGCGCGCGACCGTGACGTCCTCGACGCGGACCTCCCCGGCCGGGCGGGACGCGCCGCCGGTCTGGACGGGCCCGCCCGGCGCGTCCAGGGCGGCGAAGATCTTCTCGGCGGCGGCGACGCCGTCCTGCGCCGCGTGGAACTGCGCGCCCGCCGCGCGCAGCGGCAGGTAGGCCTCGGGCGCGAGGATCAGGACGAACAGGGCGGTCTCGAACGGCACCGAGCCGGACACCAGCCGCAGCCCGATCGACACCGCGACCAGCGCGACCGACAGCGTCGCCGCGATCTCCAGGACCAGCGCGGACAGGAACGCGATCTTCAGCGTCCCCATGGTCGCGCGGCGGTGCTCGCCGGTGATCCGCTCGATCCGCGCCGCCTGCGCCTTCGCCCGGCCGAACGCCTTCAGCGTGGGCAGGCCGGTGACGACGTCGGTGAAGTGCCCGGCGAGCACCTCCAGGCTGCGCCAGCGGCGGCGGGTCCGGCCGGCGGTGTAGAGGCCGATCAGCGCGCCGAACATCGGGATCAGCGGCAGCGTCACCGCGACGATCACCGCCGAGCGCGGGTCGGTGACGAGCAGCGCGGCCACCACCGCCACCGGGACGATCACCGACAGCGCGAGCTGCGGCAGGTACCCGGCGAAGTAGGGGTCGAGCGCGTCCACCCCGCGCGTCACCAGCGCGGTGACCTCACCGGACGGGCCGTCCGGGCGGTCCCGGACGACCTTGGCCAGCACCCGCTCGCGCAGCTGGGCCTTCACCCCGGCGGCGGATCGGTGGGCGGCGACCTGCTGCCCCCACACCAGCAGCGCCCGGAAGGCGACGACGCCGGCGAGCGCGAGCGGGACGGTGCGGGCGGCGATGCCGTGGGCCAGCAGCGCCGCCTGCGCCAGGGCGCAGGCGGCGGCCAGACCGCCGGACACGGCGCACGCGACCAGGTAGGGCGCGGTCGCGCGGGCCTCGCGGACGAGCCTCGGGTCGAGCGGTCTGGGCATCGGTCACCCGCTCCTAGTGCTGGTAGGCCGGGATGTCCCGCACGCCGATGCGCTTGCGGAACACCCAGTACGTCCAGCCCTGGTACAGCAGCACCAGCGGCAGGAAGAGGACCGCGACCCAGGTCATGATGCCGAGGGTCTTGGGCGAGGCGGCGGCGTTGTCCACGGTCAGGCTGTTGGCCGCGTCGAGCGTGGACGGCAGCACGTTCGGGTACAGCGAGACGAACAGCGTGACCGCCGCGAACACGATCGCCGCGCCGGACAGGCCGAACCGCCAGCCGTCCCGGCCGTCCACCCGGGTCATGGCCCAGGACGCGACCAGGGCGACCGCGGCGAGCCCGGCGGTGACCGCCGTGGCGACCGAACCGTGGTCGACCTGCGTCCAGAGCAGGAACGCGGCCGCGGCGACGACGGTTCCGGCGCCGATCCTCGTGGCGAGGGCCCGGGCCCGGTCGCGGATGTCGCCGGTGGTCTTCAGCGCCGTGTAAACCGCGCCGTGGTAGGTGAACAGCAGCAGCGTGGTCAGGCCGCCGACCAGCGAGTACACGTTCAGCAGGTCGAGGACCGAGCCGACGTAGAGGTGCCGGCCGTCCAGCGCGACGCCGCGCACGATGTTCGCGAACGCCACGCCCCACAGGAACGCGGGCAGCAGCGACCCGAAGAAGATCGCGTGGTCCCAGTTGCGCCGCCAGCGGTCCGAGTCGCGCTTGCCGCGGTACTCGAACGCCACGCCGCGCAGGATCAGCGCGACCAGGACGAGCAGCAGCGGCAGGTAGAACCCGCTGAACAGGGAGGCGTACCACTCGGGGAAGGCGGCGAAGGTCGCGCCGCCCGCCGTGAGCACCCACACCTCGTTGCCGTCCCAGACGGGCGCGATCGTGTTGATCAGCACCCGCCGCTCGGTCTCGTCCTTCGCCAGGACGCGGGTCAGCACGCCCACGCCGAAGTCGAAGCCCTCCAGGAAGAAGTAGCCGGTCCACAGGACGGCGATGGCGATGAACCAGAGGTCTTGGAGATGCATCGTCGCGGTCCCCTCAGTACGCGAAGGCGAGGGGCTTGTCCTCGCCGTCGGGCTCGTCGGACTCGGCCGCCACCTCGGGCGGGTCGGACTTGGCGTACTTGACCATCAGCCCGACCTCCACGACGGCCAGCACCCCGTAGAGCAGCGTGAACACGATCAGCGAGGTCAGCACGCTGCCGGCGCCGACGCTCGGGGAGACGCCCTGCTCGGTCCGCATCAGCCCGAACACCACCCAGGGCTGCCGCGCCATCTCCGTGAAGATCCATCCGGCGGAGTGCGCGATGAACGGGAGCGCCACGGCCAGCAGCGAGGCCCGCCAGAACCAGCGGCTCCGCGGCAGCCGCCCGCGCCGGGTCAG
>NZ_JBFAOF010000802.1:0-3398 GCF_040675125.1 Spirillospora sp. NPDC049652
TCGCCGGCGACGAGGTGCCGCTGGTCGGCGAGCCGGCCGTCCGGCCGTTCCTGGTGCTGCTGCGCGCCGCCCTCAAGAAGGACCATCTGGACGAGGTCGTCGCCGAGGATCTACTGACCAGCACGCTCGGCGGGGCCGACGCCCTCGCCATGCGGCGGCTCAAGCGCGCGCTGCGCGACCTGGAGGACATCTCCGGCGGCCGCCGCGACCTGGCCGAGCTGCTCGTCGCCGCCGTGGACGACCCGCGCGAGCTGGTGCTCGTCCACGAGAAGGTGCGTGCGCCCGCCGAGCGGATCGCGCGGCTGATCGAGGTCGCGCGGCGCAGCGCCGCCGAGGGCGGCAGCGCCGAGGACGTGCTGTGGGAGGTGTGGCAGGAGTCCGGGCAGGCGGACGTCCTGCTGGAGCAGAGCGTGCGGGGCGGCGGGCGCGGCGCGGCCGCCGACCGCGACCTGGACGCCGTCGTCGCGCTGTTCGACGCCGCCGCGCGGTTCGTCGACCGGCTGCCGCAGGCGGGCCCGGAGCTGTTCGTCGACACGATCTCCGCGCAGGAGATCGCCGGGGACACCCTCGCCGAGAGCGCGCCCGAGGGCGAGGCCGTCCGGATCCTGACCGCGCACCGCGCGAAGGGCCTGGAGTGGGACGTGGTGGTCGTCGCGGGCGTCCAGGAGGGCGTCTGGCCGGACGTGCGGCTGCGCGGCTCGCTGCTCGGCGTCGAGGAGCTGGTCGAGCACGTCGCCGGGTCGCAGGTGCCGGAGGAGGGCGCGGCGGCCGGGGCGTCGCTGTCGGCGAAGATGCTGGACGAGGAGCGCCGCCTGTTCTACGTCGCGGTCACCCGCGCGCGGCGGCGGCTGGTCGTGACGGCCGTCGGCGGGGACGACACCGAGGAGCGGCCGTCCCGGTTCCTGAACGAGCTGCTGCCCGGCGCGATCGAGCGGTCCCGGCTGGACGAGCGGACCCGCTGGCTGTCGCTGGCGGCGCTGGTCGCCGACCTGCGCTCGGTGGTCGCCGACCCGTCCCGTCCGGAGCCGATGCGCAGGGCCGCGGCCGGGCACCTGGCGCGGCTCGCGCGCGCGGGCGTCCGGGGCGCCCGCCCGGAGAACTGGTACGCGATCACGGCCCTGTCGGACGCGGGCCCGGCGTTCGCCGAGGACGAGCAGATCACCATCTCGCCGTCCCAGGTCGAGACGTTCACCACGTGCGGCCTGCGCTGGCTGCTGACCTCGGCGGTCGGCGCGCAGGAGGGCGGCCCGAACGAGTACTCGACGATGGGCAAGGTCGTGCACGCGGTCGCCGAGATGGCGGGCGCGGACGAGAACGTCACCGAGGTGGACGTCGCGCGCCGCCTGGACGAGATCTGGAACGACCTGGACTTCCGCTCGTCCTGGTACTCCGAGAAGCAGCGCGAGCAGGCCGCGGTGATGGTCGACCGGTTCCTCGCCTGGAACCGGGAGAACCCGAACGAGGTCGTCGCGCTGGAGGAGTCGTTCAAGGTCGACCTCGGCCGCGTCGTCATCAAGGGCCGCATCGACCGCGCCGAGCGGGACGCCGAGGGCCGCGCGGTGATCATCGACATCAAGACCTCCACCACGGCCGTCGGGAAGGGCGACCTGGCCCGGCACCCGCAGCTCGGCGTGTACCAGTACGCGGTGATGCTCGGCGCGTTCCAGCGGCACGGGCTGGTCGAGCCGGGCGGCGCGAAGCTGGTCCAGGTGGGGAAGGCGGCGTTCGCGAACCGCGTCCGCGAGCAGGAGCAGCCGCCGCCCTCGGACGACCCCGACCCCGAGTGGCCGAAGAAGCTGGTCGAGATCGTCGCGACCGGGATGGCCGGCGAGGTCTTCCAGGCGCGCGCGAACGAGAAGTGTCGGACCTGCCCGGTACGGTCCTGCTGCCCGGTGCACGAGACGGGGGGACAGGTCGGTCCATGATCACTCCGGCGGAGCTGGCACGGCTGCTCGGGGTGCCGGAGCCGACCGAGGAGCAGGCGCGGGTCATCGAGGCCCCGCTCGCGCCGATGGCGGTGATCGCGGGCGCCGGGTCCGGCAAGAGCGAGACGATGGCGGCGCGGGTCGTCTGGCTGGTCGCCAACGGGTTCGTCCGGCCCGAGCGCGTCCTCGGGCTGACCTTCACCCGCAAGGCGGCGGCCGAGCTCGGCGCGCGCGTCCGCAAGCGGCTCGACACGCTGCGCGAGCAGCTGCCCGCGCACGAGCTGGAGCGGCTCGGCGGCGAGCAGATCTTCGACGGCGAGCCGATGGTCTCGACCTACCACGCGTACGCGGCGCGGCTGTTCGGCGACCACGCGCTGCGCGAGGCGCTGGAGCCGACGATGCGGCTGATCTCCCCGGCGGTCGCGTGGCAGATGTGCTCGCGCGTGGTGGACGCCTACGCCGGCCCGATGGACAAGATCGACTGGTCGCCGGACACGGTCACCAAGGCCGTCATGGAGCTGGGCGGCGACCTCTCGGAGCACCTGCGCACCCCGGACGACGTCCGCCGCATCGGGGAACGCCTCGACGCGATGTTCGCGGCGCTCAGGAAGCCGCTCAAGGCGCAGCGGGACATCCTCGCCAAGCACGGGGTCCGCGAGCAGCTGATGCCGCTGATCGAGCGGTACCAGCAGGCCAAACGCGCGCGCGAGGTCATCGACCATGGCGACCAGATGGCGCTGGCCGCGCGGATCGCCCGCAACCACCCCGAGGTCGGGATGATCGAGCGGTCCCGGTTCCCGGTCGTGCTGCTGGACGAGTACCAGGACACCAGCCAGGCCCAGCTCGTCCTGCTGACCTCGCTGTTCGGCGGCGGGCACGCGGTGACGGCGGTCGGCGACCCGTGCCAGTCGATCTACGGGTGGCGCGGCGCGAGCGCGGGCAACCTGCTGCGGTTCGCCCATGACTTCCCGCGCCGTCCGGCGGCCGGGACCGTCCCGGCCGAGCCCGCGCCGGTCAACAAGCTCAGCCGCAGCTTCCGCAACGGCGAGCGCATCCTGGACGCCGCCGCGCGGGTCCAGGCCGAGCTGCGCGAGGACGCCCGCGACGTGCCCGTGCTGATCCCCGGCGCGGGCCGCGAGGGGCGCGGCCGGGTCGAGTGCGGGCTGTTCGCCACGGTCGAGGACGAGGCCGACCGGATCGCCGAGCGGGTCGTCCAGCTGATGGGCCCGACCGAGTACGCCCCGGACGGCGGCCCCGCCGGGGACGAGCCGCTGAAGTGGTCCGACATCGCCGTCCTCGCCCGCAAGCGGTCGCAGTTCCCGCTGCTGCGGCGGGCCCTGGAGCTGCGGGACGTGCCGGTCGAGGTGGTCGGCCTCGGCGGCCTGCTGACCGTCCCGGAGGTGCAGGACGTCGTCGCGACGCTGCGCGTCATGCACGACCCGACCGCCGGGGCGTCCCTCGCGCGGCTGCTCA
>NZ_JBFAOF010000803.1:0-3395 GCF_040675125.1 Spirillospora sp. NPDC049652
CGCCGAGATCATGGCGGCGGCCCGCGCGGCGGGCGCGTTCGTCGTCGAGGACGACTACGCCCGCCACCTCGGGTTCGGGCCGTCCACCCCCGCGCCGCTGGTCGCCGACGACCCGGACGGGCGGGTCGTGCACATCGCGTCGATGACCAAGATCACCGCGCCGAGCCTGCGGGTGGCGGCGGTCGTCGCGCGCGGCCCGGTCGCCGAGCGCATCCGCTCGGCGCAGCTCGTCGCGGAGTTCTTCCCGGCGCGTCCGCTCCAGGAGACGCTGCTGGAGCTTGTCACCTCGCCCGGCTGGCCCCGCCACCTGCGCGCCGTCCACGCCGCCCTGCGCTCCCGCCGGGACGTGCTGTCCACCGCCCTGGCCCGCGACCTGCCCGGCCTGCGGCACTCCCGCCCGGACGGCGGCATGCACCTGTGGCTCCGCCTGCCGGACGGCGCCGACGACGAGGCCCTGGCCCGCGACGCCCTCCGCGCGGGCGTCCTGGTCAGCGCGGGCCGCCCGTTCTTCCCCGCCGAGCCGTCCGGGCCGTTCCTGCGCCTCAGCTACGGCGCGGCCGCGTCCGAGGCCGAGTTGTCCGAGGGTGTTCGCCGGCTGGCGGCCGTCCTGCGTCCCTGAGAGGTCCCACGCCCTGCGGAGCAGTCGAGCGCCGTCGCAACCGGTGATCCGGGGACGGCGGTGTCGGCGCTGATACCCTGCCGTCGAAGGCAGGAGAACCCTGATGACCGACACTTCCCGCGACGCGGCCGCGCTCCTGCGGGACTTCGTGAACACGTTCGACGTCGAGACCGGCGACGACGAGATCGAGACGCCCGGACGGCTCGCCGCCTGGCTGGACGGGCACGAGTCAGTCCCCGTGACCGTCCGGGCGACCGGCCCGGCCGCCGCCTCCCCGGGCGAAAGCGACCTCATCCTCGCCCGCGACCTGCGCGAAGGCCTCCGCGCGGCGATGCTCGACCACCACGGACCGGCCGACCCATCCGGCCCGCCCGTCCCGCCGGGGCTGGAGGAGGCGCTCGCCGCCCTCCCCCTGCGGATCACCCTGGCCAACGGCCACCCGCGCCTGGTCCCGCTCGGCTCAGCGGACGGCGCCGGGGTCCGGGAGGGGCTGGCCTGGATCGCCGCGGCGATCATGGACGCGGTCGCGGACGGCACGTGGGGGCGGCTCAAGGTCTGCCAGGAGAGCACCTGCCGGTGGGCCTTCCTCGACACGTCCAAGAACCGGTCGCGCGCCTGGTGCTCGATGCGGGTCTGCGGCAACCGGACCAAGACGCGCGCCTACCGCGCCCGCCTCCGCACCACCGACCAGACCGACTGACCCCCTGCGCCGGTCGGCTCGCGTCCGGGGAGCGGTCCGGTGAGCACTAGGCTTCTCGGCGGAGGTGGCGGATGGCTGACGTCGGGGTACGTCCCGCGCGGCGCGCGGACGCCGGTGCTGTGGCCGACATCCAGGTGCGCGCCTGGCGGCAGGGGTACGCGGAGCTGCTGCCCGCGCCCGTCCTGGAGCGGGTGACCAGCCCGGAGGCCCGGGACGCCTGGCGGGAGCGCTGGACGCAGGCGGTGGTCGCGCCGCCGAGCCTGCGGCACCATCTGCTGGTGGCGGTCGCGTCCGACCTGGTCGTCGGGTTCGCGGCGTACGGCCCGGCCGAGGACGGCGATCTCGACGCCGGCACGACCGCCGAACTGCTGACGCTGCTGGTCGACCCGATCCACGCGCGGGAGGGCCACGGCAGCCGGCTGCTGTCCGCGACCGTCGACCTGTTGCGCGAGGACGGCGTCCACACGCTCGTGACCTGGGCGTTCGAGGCCGACGACGTCCTGCGGCGGTTCCTCGGGACGGCCGGCTGGGCGCCCGACGGCACGGCCCGGGACCTCGACATGGGCGAGCCGGTCCGGCAGATCCGGCTGCACACCGACATCACGCCGGAGGCGTGAGCCTCCCCCGGGACGGGGCGGGTGAAGGGCATCCCGGCGTCGGGCATATTTTTGAACCCGTGCCCCGACTCGCCGCCATGACGCCGCCGATCGCCCCGGGCGCGGCCTCCGGAACCGCGCGCCGCGCGCTGCTCGCCGCCATCGTGATCAGCCTGGGCGTCTCGCTGATCGTGGTGGACGCGACGATCGTCGGCGTCCTGCTCCCCCAGCTGGTCTCCGATCTGCGGCTGAGCACCGCGAGCGCGGAGTGGGTGACCTCGGTCTACGCCCTGGTGTTCGCGGCGCTGCTGATCCCGTTCGGACGCGCGGGCGACCTGTTCGGACGGCGCCGCATGATCGTCCTCGGCGTGGCGGTGTTCACCGTCGCGAGCGTCCTGGCCGCGTTCTCGGTGGACTCCACGACGCTGATCGGCGCGCGGGCCCTGCAGGGAGTCGGCGCGTCCATGGTGATGCCCGCCACACTCTCGACCCTGAACGCCATGTTCACCGGCAAGGAGCGCGCGCACGCCTTCGGCATCTGGGGCGCGACGATCGCCGGGATGTCCGCGCTCGGCCCGCTGGTCGGCGGCGCGCTCGCCGCGGGCGGGACGTGGCGCTGGGCGTTCGGCGTGAACCTGCTGTTCGGCGCCGCGCTGATCTGGGGCGTCCTGCGCGTCGTCCCGGAGACCCGCGCGACGGACACCGCAGTGGATGCCGCAGTGGGCGCCGAAGCGACCGCGGGCCCGGCCGCCGGCTCCCGGGGACGGCTCGGCGTCGACCTGCCCGGCGCGCTGCTGTCGGCGGCCGCGTTCGGGCTTCTGGTCTGCGGCATCATCGAGGGCCCCACGTTCGGCTGGTGGACGGCCACCCGGGACGTCGCGGTCGGCGGGCTCTCGCCGATCCCGCTGATGATCGTCGCCGGGCTGGCGCTGCTGGCCGCGCTGACCGCCGTCGAGCGGGCCCGCGCCGCCGCCGGACGGCCCGTGATGCTCGACCTCACGCTGTTCTCCATCCCGAACTTCCGCACCGGCAACCTCGCCTCGGCCCTGATCAACGTCGGCGAGCTGGGGCTGCTGTTCGTCCTGCCGCTGTTCCTGCTCGGCGTGCACGGCAGCGCGCCGCTGCAGATCAGCGTGGCGATCCTGCCGCTGGCCGGCGGGGCGTTCCTGTCCGGCGCGGTCGCGCACGTGCTCGCCAACCGGTACGGCCCGCACCGGGTCGTCCAGGGCGGGATGGCGCTGGAGGTCGCCGCCGTCCTCGCCCTCGCGGCCGTCCTGTCCCCCTCGACCGGCGGGTTCGGGCTCGCGCCGTGGATGCTGCTCTACGGGCTCGGCCTCGGCCTGACCTCCGCGCAGCTCACCAACGTCTCGCTCGCCGACGTCCCGCCGGACCGCGCCGGCCAGGCGTCCGGCACCCAGTCCACCGCCCGGCAGATCGGCGCGGCGCTCGGCGTCGCGGTGATCGGGACGGTGTTCGCGAC
>NZ_JBFAOF010000804.1:0-3392 GCF_040675125.1 Spirillospora sp. NPDC049652
CCGGTGGCGACCGCGACCACGCCGGTCGCCCCGCCCGCGTCCGGCAAGCCGGGGCAGCCGCACCGGCAGGCGGGCGACCCCTACGCGGTGGGACGCGTGGACGCGCCGGTGGTCATGATCGAGTACTCGGACTTCCAGTGCCCGTTCTGCGGACGGTTCGCCCGCGAGACCAAGCCGAGGCTGATCCGCGAGTACGTCGACTCCGGCGTCCTGCGGATCGAGTGGCGCAACTTCCCCGTCTTCGGTCCCGAGTCCCGGGCCGCCGCCCGGGCCGGGTACGCGGCGGCGCTGCAGGGACGGTTCTGGCAGTTCCACGACCTGCTGTACGCCAAGCCGCACCGCCGCAACGCGGGCGACTTCGCGAGCGGCAGGCTCATGGACTGGGCCCGGCAGGCGGGCGTCCCCGACCTGGAGCGCTTCCGCCGGGACATGAACAGCGAGGAGACCAGGGAGGCCGTGCAGAACGACTGGGACGAGGGCTACCAGGTCGGCGCGATGAGCACGCCGACCTTCCTGATCAACGGCAAGCCGCTGCTGGGCGCGCAGCCGTTCAAGGAGTTCGCCGACGCCATCGCCGAGGCGAAGGGGCGGTGAGCGGCGTCGGATACGCGGCGGCCTTCCTCGGCGGGCTCCTCACGCTGCTCAGCCCGTGCAGCGCGCTGCTGCTCCCGGCGTTCTTCGCGTACTCCTTCACCGACCGGGCGCGGCTCGTGGGCCGCACGGCCGTCTTCTACCTCGGGCTCTGCCTGACGCTGGTGCCGCTCGGCGCGGCGGGCGCGGCCGCGGGACGCCTGCTCTACGGCCACCGGGACCTGCTGATCGGGATCGGCGGGTGGACGGTCATCGCCCTCGGGGCCGCCCAGATCCTCGGGCTCGGCTTCGGCATCACGCGTCTTGGACGGCTCGCGGGACGTCGCGCTGACGCGGGGTCGGTGCTGTCGGTGGGGCTGCTCGGCACCGTCTACGGGCTCTCGGGCTTCTGCACGGGTCCCCTGCTCGGCGGAATCCTCACCATCTCGGCGGTCGGCGGCGCTCCGGTGCGCGGCGCCACGCTGCTGGCGGTGTACGCGCTGGGGATGGCCGCCCCGCTCTTCGTCCTCGCGCTGCTGTGGGACCGCTTCGACCTCGGCCACCGCCGCTGGCTGCGCGGCCGTCCGGTGACCCTGTGGCGCCTGCGGACGCATTCGACCTCGCTGGTCGGCGGGCTGCTGTTCGTCGCGATCGGCGCGACGTTCCTCTACTACGACGGCGGTGTCGTCCTGCCCGCGCTGATCGGGCCGGAAGCCGAGTTCGCCGTCGAGGAATGGGCGCTGCGCGTCGGCGACGCCCTGCCGGACGCCTGGATCCTGGGGGCGCTGGCGGCCGTCCTGGCGACGGTGGCGGTCGTCCTGCTGTGGAGAGGCGTGCGGGCCGCGCGTCAGGCCGCCGAAGAGGCCGAGCCCTCGACGGCGGAGGCGGAGGCAGACGGCCCCGCGCCGCCCGCCCGAAGCGGGACGTGAGGTCTCACTGGTCAGGACGCTTCGGGAGGCAGATGACCGTCTGCTGGCCGGTGGCCACCAGCGTGCGCTCGCCGTCCCGGACGCCGAACACCTCCAGGTTGCACACCGTCAGCGTCCGGCCGGGCTTGAGGACCGTCCCGACGGCCTCGACGTGGTCGCCCTCGGCGGGGGCCAGCAGGTTGATCTTGTACTCGACGGTGAGCACCGAGGTGTCGTCGGGGAACAACGTGTAGGCCGCGTAGCCGCCCGCCGTGTCGGCGATCGCACTGGTCGCGCCGGCGTGGACGTACCCGTTCTGCTGGGTCACCTCGGGACGGGCGGGCAGGATGATGTGGACGCGTCCCGGTTCGATCCGGGACAGGCGCGCGCCGAGGTGGGCCATCAGCCCCTGCCGGTCGAAGCTGTCCTGGATCCGCTCGCGGACCTCGGGGGTGACCTGGTCCGCCGCTCGCCGGTCGTTCACGACTCTCCTCCACCAAGATCACATAGCCCGCGGGGCGGCGAGTCTAGCCGGAGCCGCCGCCCCGCGTTCCCCCGGCGCCGGCCGGGCGGGCGTCCGGTGTCAGGCGGGGCGGCCCAGCTCCTTCTGGAAGAGGCGGTGGACGTTCCCGCCGAGGACCTTCACGATGTCGGACTCGGCGAGGCCGCGCCGGACCAGCGCCTCGGTGACCAGGGGCAGGCCGCGCGGGCCGTCCAGGCCGGGGATGACGGCGTTGACGTCGAACCCGGCCAGCGTGCTCAGGTCCTCGCAGCAGGGCGGGGTGAGTTCGAGGTTGACCTCGCGGATGAAGTCGGGCCCGAGGCCGACGTGGTCGATGCCCGCGACGGAGGCCACGTGCTCGATGTGGTCCACGAGGCGGTCGACGGTGTAGCCGGCGGGGTCGTCGCTGAGGAAGCCCGCGACGAAGTTGACGCACACCACCCCGCCGGTCGCGGCGACGCCGCGGAGCTGGTCGTCGGTGAGGTTGCGGTGGTGGTCGCGCAGCGCACGGGCCGAGGAGTGGGTGGCCATGACCGGGCGGGTGGCGAGCTCCAGGACGTGGCCGACGCCGGAGGCCCCCAGGTGCGAGACGTCGAAGACCACGCCCAGCCGCTCCAGCTCGGCCACCGCCTCGACCCCGGCGGCCGTCAGCCGGCTGCCGGTGGCGTCCTCGCCGCTGCCGTCGGCGAGCGGGGTGCGGCTCCAGTGCGCGATCGAGGCGACCCGCACGCCGAGCCGGTGCAGGGTGGAGAACAGTTCCACGTTCGCGTCGACGCCGGGGGCGCTCTCCAGCGCCAGCACCAGCGCGATCTTCCCGTCGGCGAGAGCCCGGTCGATCTCCTCGCCGTCCCGGCAGAGGCTGACCTCGTCGGCGTTGCCCTCGGCGATCACGTGGGCGGCCTCGACCATCCGGAGGGTCTCGCGCAGCGCCCCCTCGGGACGGAACTGGTCGTCGATGAAGACGGGGAGGACCTGGAGGTCCACGCCCCCGTCGCGCAGCTGGGGGAGCCAGCGCTCCCGGAAGAAGCGGGCCCACAGCGGACGCGGCCGTGCGACCACGGCCATCAGCAGATCGTTGTGGGTGTCGGCGACGACGGCCCGGTGGTGGAGGTCGGCGGACATCTCGGTTCCCTTCTGTGCCGGCGGGTGCATGCCGGTGGGTGCGTGCCGGTGGGTGCGTGCCGGTGGGTGCGGGGTCAGCGGTCGGGGGTGAGCAGGGGCTTGATGTCCAGGATCGGCGTGCCGTCCAGTGCTTCGAGGTTGCGGACGTGGACGCGCGGTCCGTCCACGGCGAGGATATGCACGTCGTGCAGCCCGATGGGATTGGGGCGGTCGGGGCTGCGGGTGGTGAAGACGCCGGTGACCGGGCGGGACGAGTCGCCGCGCGGGTGGACGGCGAGGGTGTCGCGGTC
>NZ_JBFAOF010000805.1:0-3392 GCF_040675125.1 Spirillospora sp. NPDC049652
CGCGCGACGCGGCCGAGCTCGCCGACCTGGTCGCCGCCGTGCTCGGGCACCGGGACGGAACAGGCGCGTCCACGCCGGTCGAGCGGCTGGAGGACGCGCTGCGCCCGCGCCGGGCGCTGCTCCTGCTCGACAACTGCGAGCACGTCGTGGACGCCGTCGCCGACCTGGCCGGCCGGTTGCTCGCGGCGGCCCCCGCGCTGACCGTCCTCGCGACGTCGCGGGAGCCGCTGGCGGTCGCGGGCGAGCGGGTCCGGGCCGTCCCGCCGCTGGAGCCGGGCAACGCCGAGCGGCTGTTCGCGGCGCGCGCCGCCGCCGCGGTGCCGGGCTTCGCGCTGACCGGCGGGAACGCGGCGGCGGTCGCGGCCGTCTGCCGCCGCCTGGACGGCCTGCCGCTGGCGCTGGAGCTCGCCGCGACCCGCGTCCGGGCGCTCAGCGTCGAGGCGCTCGCCGAGCGGCTGGACGACCGGTTCCGGCTGCTCACGCGGCGCGGCGGCCCGGCGCGGCAGCAGACGCTCCGCGCGGTGATCGACTGGAGCTGGGAGCTGCTGAGCGGTCCCGAGCAGGTCGCGCTGCGGAGGCTGGCCGTCCACTGGGACGGCTGCACGCTCCAGGCCGCCGAGGAGGTGTGCGGCGATCCGGGCCTCGACGTCCTCGCGCGGCTGGTCGACCGGTCCCTCGTCGTGTTCACCGAGGACGGCCGGTACCGGCTGCTGGAGTCGGTCTCCGACTACTGCCTCGAACGCCTGCGGGAGGCGGGCGAGGAGGACCTCGTGCGCGCGCGCCACGCCCGCTACTACACGGCGCTCGCCGAGCGGGCCGTCCCGCATCTGCGGGGCCCCGACCAGGAGAGCTGGCTCCAGCGGCTCGATCGCGAGGGGGGCAACTTCCGCGCCGCGCTGGAGTACCGGGCCGATCCGGTCCTGGCGAACGCGCTCGGCTGGTACTGGTTCCTCCGCGGACGCCTCAACGAGGCCCGCCGCCACCTGGCGCTCGCGCTCACGCAGGACGCGCCCGACCACGTCCTGCGGCGGACGCGCGTCTGGCTGAACGGCCTCACGATGCTGTCCGGAGAGGGCGACGAGTCCGAAGCGCTCCGGAAGGCCGCCCTCGGGCCCGACGCGGACGCGTGGGCTCTGTGGTTCCTGACGTTCGTCCACTGGCCCTACGGAGACCTGCCCGCCAACCACGCCCGCCTGGAGCGCGCGCTCGCGATGTTCCGGGACGAGGGCGACCGCTGGGGCGAGGCCGCCGTCCTCAGCACGCGCGCGAAGCTCCGCATGGTGGGCGGCCACCTGGACGACATGCGGCACGACGCCGAACGCGCCCTCCGCCTGTTCGGCGAACTCGGGGACGCGTGGGGCGAGCTGGAGGCGGCCGACGCCGTCGCCCGGCACGCCGAGATCGTCGGCGACTACGGGCGGGCCGCGCGCATGCGGAACGAGGTAGCGCGCCGCGCCGAACGGCTCGGCATGTGGGCCGAGGTGTCGTTCGCGCTGTCCGGGCTGGGCCGGGTCGCGCTGCTGGACGGCGACCTCGACCAGGCCCACGACCTGCACGAACGCGCCCTCGACCTCGCCCGCGACCGGTCGTCCCGGTCGGCCGAGGAGTTCGCCGCGATCGGCCTGGCCCTGGTGGCCCGGCGGCGCGGCGACCTGGACGCCGCCGAGGCGCACCTGCGGAGCAGGCTGCCGTGGCTGCGCGGCATCGGCGGGACGGCGGGCATCGCGTTCATCCACACCCAGCTCGGCTTCGTCGCCGAGCAGCGCGGCGACGCCGCGTCCGCCGCCGCCCTGCACGCCACGGCCCTCGACGCCGCCCGCGAGACCGGCGACCCGCGCGCGGTCGCGCTCGCGCTGGAGGGCCTCGCCGGCGCGCGCTCCCTCGGCGGCGACACCGCCGAGGCGGCCCGCCTGCTCGCCGAGGCGGACGCGATCCGGGTGTCGGTCGGCGCCCCGCTGCCGCCCGCCGAACGCTTCGACGTCGACCGCGCCCTGGCCCGCCTCAGCGCGGCGAACGGCTCCTGACCAGCGGCAGGAACACCTCATCCACGATCTCGACCAGCACGTCGTCCGGCGCGGACGGCGCGCCCCGCACGACGAACTCGTTCCGCAGCAGGACGATCGCGACCGTCGCCACGCGCGGGTGCAGCGCCTCGGGCGCGACCTCGCCGCGCGCGACCGCCCGGCCGAGGACGGTCAGCCACGGCGCGGCGACGGCGGACCGGTCCTGCAGCCGCCCGGCCAGCTCGGACGCGCCCCCGGCCGCGGCCATCAGCTCGCGCAGGATCGCGCCGAGCGGCGAACTCCAGTGCCGGTTCGCGCCGCGCAGCAGCTCCAGGGCGTCCTCGCGCAGGCTGCCGGTGTCCGGGACCGGTACCGTCGTGGCCAGCCGCTGGTAGGCCGCGACGCCGAGCGCCAGCCGGTTGGGCCACCGGCGGTAGATCGCGTTCTTGTTGGTCCCGGCGCGGGCGGCGACCTTGTCCATGGTCAGCCCCGCGAACCCGGACGCGGTCAGCTCGTCCGCGGCGGCGCCGAGGATCGCCTCCTCCAACTCCGCGCCGCGCCGACGCGTGGGCCTGCTCGTCATACCCCCATCCTCCCACCGGCCGCCCCGCGTCCCCTCTTCCCCGGCCATCGGCCACCGGCCGGCCCGGACGGGGATGCAACCTTCTCGCCGCCGGGACGCATCAGGTGGTTGTGAAGCGATGCACGAGAAGGACCGCGCCATGACGGCCCAGGCCGTGGGCGAGGAGGGTCTCGTCGCCCAGGCCGCCGAGGACTCCGACACCGGCTACACGGCGTACGTGTCGGGACGCGTCGACTGGATCCGCCGCACGGCCTACCTGCTCTGCGGGGACTGGGCCTCGGCGGACGACCTGACCCAGCAGACCGTCTACCGGCTGTACGTCCACTGGGCGAAGGCCCGCCGGGCCGAGAGCCTGGACGCGTACACGCGGGTCGTGCTCGTCCGGGAGTTCCTGGCGGAGCGCCGCAAGGCCTGGTGGCGGCGGACGTCCCTGGTGGAGGCCCCCGACCGCCCGGACGAGCCCGGCGACCCGGACGGCGGCCTCGACCTGCGGAAGGCGCTGGCCGCGCTCGCGCCCCGGCAGCGCGCCGCGGTCGTCCTGCGCTACTACTGCGACCTCTCGGTCGCCGACGCCGCCGCCGTCCTCGGCTGTTCGGAGGGCAACGTCAAGAGCCAGACGTCCCGAGCCCTCACCGCCCTGCGCGGCCACCTGGAGGAGCGATGAACGAGACCATGGAGAGCCGCCTGCGCGACGAGCTGCGCCGCCTGGCGGACGCCGCGCCGCCCATGTCGGACCGGATCGGGCTCGTCGAAGCCCGCGCCCGCGGCGTCCGCACGCGACGCGCCCGGCGGGCGGGAACGGCGGC
>NZ_JBFAOF010000806.1:0-3385 GCF_040675125.1 Spirillospora sp. NPDC049652
CCCTGCACGACCGTGCCGCGCGGAGCCGCGCCGCCGTCGGCGGACGTCCCGCCGGTGCGGCCGAGCGGGTCCTGCCTGTGACCGTGACTGTGACCGGGGCCGGGAGCGCCGAAGCCGCCGGGGCCGGTCATGCCGGGCGGGAAGCCCGCGCGGGCCTGCACGGCGGCCAGGCGCCGCGAGGCGACCCCGCCGAGCAGCCGCCGCAGCAGGGGCCGGGTGACCGGCAGGACCAGCAGCAGCCCCAGCACGTCGGTGAGGAAGCCGGGGATCATCAGCAGGACCCCGCCCGCCATGATCAGGGCGGCGTCGGCGAGTTCGCGCTCGGGCAGTTCGCCGCGGCTGAGGGCGGCGTTCAGGGCGCGGCGGCCCTCGCGGCGGACGATCCAGCCGCCGAGCAGGAGCCCGGCGGCCAGCAGCCCGGCCGTGGGCCAGCCGCCGATGGCCTGCCCCACCTGGACGATCAGCACGATCTCCAGGACGGGCAGCAGCAGGAACGACAGGACCAGGACGAGCGGCAGCATGGCTTCCATCTTCGGGTCGGGTGGACGGACCGTCACCGGGTACAACGCCGCGCGCGCCCCGAACGTTTCCCCCGGGTCAGCGGTGTCCGCGCAGGCGGGCGACGCGGTCGGCGACACCCCACTGCGTGACGCGGACCATCGCCTCGACCATGATGTCCCGGCTCATCTTGCTGGTGCCGTGGACGCGCTCGACGAAGGTGATCGGGACCTCCACCACCCGCAGGCCCTGCTTGAGGGAGCGGCGCGCCAGGTCGATCTGGAAGCAGTAGCCGCGCGAGTCGACGCCGTCCAGGCCGATCTTCTGCAGGGTCGCGGCGCGGAAGGCGCGGTAGCCGCCGGTGGCGTCGCGCAGCGGCAGCCCGAGCATGGTGCGGACGAACACGTTGCCGCCGCGGGAGATGAGCTGGCGGCTCAGCGGCCAGTTCTCGGTGCGGCCGCCGGGGATGTAGCGGGCGCCGAGGACCAGGTCGGCGTCCTGCAGCGCGGTGAGCAGGCGGGGCAGTTCCTCGGGCTGGTGGGAGCCGTCGGCGTCCATCTCGACCATGACGTCGTAGCCCTGCTCGGCGGCCCAGCGGAACCCGGCGATGTAGGCGGCGCCGAGGCCCTCCTTGCCCTTGCGGTGCAGGACCCTGACGTGGTCGTCGGCGGCGGCGAGGCCGTCGGCGATCCGGCCGGTGCCGTCGGGGCTGTTGTCGTCGGCGACCAGCACGTCCACCGCGGGCACGGCGGCCCGGACGCGGCCGACGATCCGCTCGATGTTGTCCCGCTCGTTGTAGGTCGGGATGATCACTAGGACCCGGCCCAGGTCGGCTGGGATGTCCATCGGCGTCAGTTCTCCTCGTCCTCGGCGCGCGCGGCGTCGCGCACGCTGTCCCGCTTGGTGTCCCGCTGGTCGTCCCGGCCGGTGGGGTCCTGCGGGGACGGCGCGGCGGCGCGGCGGCGGCGCGCCAGGCCGAGCGCCGCCGCGACCGCCCCGAGGGCCGCGACGGTGAGGGCCCACTCGGGGAGCGCGCCCAGACGGTCCGCCATCGTACGGGATGTTCGCGCGGGGACCGTGGCGACCTGGAGGGCCGGGACGAACTCCCGCGACTCGGCGATCATACGGCCGTCGGGGGCCACGATCGCGCTGATGCCGCTCGTCGCGGCGACCAGGACCGTCCGGCCGTGCTCGACGGCCCGCAGCCGCGACATGGCGATCTGCTGCGGGGGCAGGCTGGTCTCGCCGTAGGTGGCGTTGTTGGTCTGGACGACCATGACGTTGCCGGGGGCGGAGTCGCGGGTCTCCTTGTCGTAGGCGACCTCGAAGCAGATGACGTCGCCGATCGTGATGGGGCCGAGCTTCATGACGCCGCTGCGGTCGCCCTTGACGAAGTCGCGGGGGACGCGCTCGAAGCGGGTGATCAGCTTGGTGAGCAGGTCGCGGAACGGCAGGTACTCGCCGAACGGGACGGGATGCCGCTTGACGTAGTAGTTCCCGGGCCCGGTCCGGGGGTCCCAGACGATGCCGCGGTTCTCGATGCGCTTGCCGTCGGGGGTCTCGACGAGCGCGCCGACCAGGACGGGCACGCCGACGTCGCGGACGGCGCCGTCGATGGCCTGGTAGGCGTCGGGTTCGATGAACGGGTCGAGGTCGCTGGCGTTCTCGGGCCAGATCACCAGCTGCGGCCGGGGCACCTGCCCGGCGCGGATCTGGGCGGCCAGCTTGCGCGTCTCGCGGACGTGGTTGTCCAGGACGGCGCGGCGCCGCCCGAGGAAGTCCAGGCCGAGGCGGGGCACGTTGCCCTGGACGACCGCGACGGTGACGGGCCGTCCGGAGGCGGGGGTGGGGATGCCCAGGCCGCCGCCGATGACCAGCGCGGCCAGCGCGACGGCGACGGCCAGGCCCGCCACGGGCCCGCGCAGACCACGGCGGCCTCGCGCGCCGTCGCGCGGCAGGCGGCCGGCGCCGTCGGCGGCGCTGTCAGCGGGGTTGGCGTCGTGGTGCGGGCGCAGGCGCCAGACGGTGACGGCGGCGTAGGCGAGCAGCCCGCCGACCAGCGCGGTGAGGAAGGTGACCAGCGGCGCGCCGCCGAGCGAGGCGTACGGGGTGAGGGGGGTGGCGGTCTGGCTGAACGCCAGCCGCGCCCAGGGGAAGCCGCCGAACGGCTGGCGGCCGCGCAGGGCCTCCTCGGCGACCCAGCCGGCGGCGGTCCACAGCGGCCAGGCGGGCAGGCGGGTGACCACGGCGGTCCCGGCGGCCAGCGGGATGAAGTAGAGCGCCTGGACCAGGCTCAGCGCCACCCAGCCGTCCCAGCCGACCTTGTGGATGCCCTCCAGGACGGGCAGGAAGAACGGCGCGCCGCCGACGAACCCGAGCCAGGCGGCGGTGCGGGCGGGCACGCCGCGCCACGCCAGGGTGAGCAGCGCGATCGCGGGGAAGGCGAGGAAGGGCAGGTCGACGGGCGGGAACGCCGGCCACAGCAGCAGTCCGGCGGCGACGGCGACCGCGTGGCGGGGCCATCCGGCGCGTCCGCCGCGGCGGATCGCCGCCCACCGTCCGCTGGGAGCCGCGGTCGCCGCCTCGCCCGGAGCTTCGGCAAGGGGCGCGGCGGTCTCGGGGGTGGCGGTTCCGTCCGTCCCGGCGGCGGGGGCGGGTGGGGCGGCGGCGGTCGCGGTGGCCGTGCCGGAGTCCGGGCGGGCGGGCGCGGTCTCGGCGGGGTCGTCGCCCGCGCCGGGGCCCGGCCGTTCCGGAAGGGTGTCGTGCGCCACCGCGGCTCCTTGTCCGATGGGTCGGCGTCCGATATGGACCGGCCGAACGCTACCGGTTCGGCGGCACCGATACGACCGGGCGGATGCGGTCCGGCGCGCGGCGGCCGTCCTGCCGG
>NZ_JBFAOF010000807.1:0-3385 GCF_040675125.1 Spirillospora sp. NPDC049652
GCCCGAACCCGCCGCAGCCCCTCGCCGACACCATGCACAAGGCGTGGGCTCATGCAGTCGCTCACCCGCAACCCGCTCGCCGACCCGGGACTGCTCGGCATCAACGTCGGCGCGTCCGCGGCCGTCGTCACCGCCATCTCGTTCCTCGGCGTCACCTCGTTCGCCGGATACGTGTGGTTCGCGTTCGCGGGGGCCGGGGTCGTCGCCGTCCTGCTGTACGGGATCGGCGGCGGCCGCGGCGCGACGCCCGCCCGGCTCGCGCTCGCCGGAGCCGCCGTCAACGCCGCGCTGTACTCCTACGTCAGCGCCGTCCAGCTCCTCGACACCGCCTCGCTCGACCGCATGCGGTTCTGGACGGTCGGCAGCCTCGCCGCCGCGCAGACCTCGACCGTGCAGAAGGTGGCGCCGTTCGTCCTCGCCGGGGTGGTGCTCGCGCTCGTGCTGGCGCGTCCGCTGAACGCCCTCGCGATGGGGGACGACACGGCGCGGGCGCTCGGCGCGCGGCCCGCGCTGGTCCGCGCCACCGGGATCGTCGCGGTCACGCTGCTGTGCGGCGCGGCGACCGCCGCGTGCGGCCCGGTCGTCTTCCTCGGCCTGATGGTGCCGCACCTCGTCCGCGCGGTCACCGGCCCCGACCTGCGGCTCCTGCTGCCGTACAGCGCGGTCGCGGCGGCCGTGCTGATGCTCGTCGCGGACGTCCTCGGACGCGTCGTCGCGCGTCCGGGCGAGGTGCAGGTCGGCGTCCTGACCGTCGTCCTCGGCGGGCCCTTCTTCCTGTTCTTCGTCCGGCGGCGGAAGGCGGCGGCACTGTGAGCGTCCTGCGGATGTCCGGGGCGTCGGTGCGGGTCAGCCCGCGCTCCGCGCTGGTCGCGGCCGCGTGCGCGGTGGTGGCCGCCGCGGTGAGCGTGGTCGCGATCGGCGGCGGCGAGTACCCGCTGAGCCCCGCCGAGGTCGTGCGGGCGCTGCTCGGGCACGGCGACGCGTCCACCGACTTCATCGTCAACCAGCTCCGGCTGCCGCGCGCCGCCACCGCGCTCGCGGTCGGCGCGGCGCTCGGGCTCGCGGGCGCGCTGTTCCAGTCGCTGTCGCGCAACCCGCTCGGCAGCCCCGACCTGCTCGGATTCACCCAAGGGTCCTCGACGGGCGTGCTGGCGGCGACCGTCCTGGCGGGCGGGAGCAGCCTCGCGCTCGCGGCCGGAGCGGTGGCCGGCGGCGTGCTGACCGGCGTGCTGATCGTCCTGCTCGTCGGACGGAGCGGCGCGCACGGGCAGCGGCTCGTCCTCGTCGGCGTCGGGATCGCGGCGATCCTGACCGGCGTGAACGGCTACCTGCTGACCAAAGCGCAGATCACCGACGCCGCGCGCGCCGTCCTGTGGCTCACGGGCAGCCTGGACGGACGCGACTGGAAGCAGGCGGTCCCCGTGCTCGCGGCCCTGGCGGTCGCCGTCGCCGTCACCGCCGTGTGCGGGCGCGCGCTGCGGACGCTCGAACTGGGCGACGAGGCGGCGCGGGCGCTCGGCGTCCCGGTGGACCTGGTGCGGGGCGCGCTGCTCGCGGCCGCCGTCCTGCTGGCGTCGCTCGCCGCTGCCGCCGCCGGACCGGTCTCCTTCGTCGCGCTGACCGCGCCGCAACTCGCCCGCCGCCTGACCCGATCGTCCGGCCCGAACGCGCTGCCCGCCGCCTGCCTCGGCGCGGCGATGCTGGCCGCCGCCGACCTCGCCGGGCAGCGCCTGATCCCCGGCCACCAGCTCCCCGTGGGCGTCGTCACCGGCCTGCTCGGCGGCGGCTACCTGATCTGGCTCCTCAGCACCGAACGAAAGGCAGGACGCCTGTGACCTCCCCCGCCGTCCCCACGACCACCGGCTCTGAGGCCAGCGGCCCCGAGGGCGCGCGGCTCGCGGCCTCAGGGCTCACGCTGGCCTACGACCGGCGCGTCATCGCCCGCGACCTCGACGTGGCCGTCCCGGACCGCTCGTTCACCGTCGTCGTCGGCCCGAACGCGTGCGGGAAGTCGACACTGCTGCGCGCGCTCGCGCGCGTCCTGCGCCCGTCCGCCGGGACGGTCACGCTCGACGGGGAGCGGATCGCGGCGTGGCCCGCCCGCAAACTGGCCCGGACGCTCGGGCTGCTGCCGCAGTCGTCGGTCGCGCCCGAGGGCATCACGGTCTCCGACCTGGTCGCGCGCGGCCGGTACCCGCACCAGGGCCTGCTGCGCCAGTGGTCGCGCGAGGACGAGCGCGTCGTCGCCGAGTCCCTGGAGGCGACGGGCGTGGCGGCGCTGGCGTCCCGCAGCGTGGACGAGCTGTCGGGCGGCCAGCGGCAGCGGGTGTGGATCGCGATGGCCCTCGCCCAGCAGACGTCCCTGCTGCTCCTGGACGAGCCGACCACCTTCCTCGACATCGCGCACCAGATCGAGGTGCTCGACCTGTGCGCCCGCCTGCACGCCGAGGGGCGCACGGTCGTCGCCGTCCTGCACGACCTCAACCAGGCGGCCCGGTACGCCACCCACCTCATCGCCATGCGGGACGGCCGGATCGTCGCCGAGGGGCCGCCCGCCGACGTCGTCACCGAGGAGCGGGTCGGCGAGGTCTTCGGCCTGCGCTGCCGCGTCATCGACGATCCGGAGACCGGCACGCCGCTGGTCGTCCCGGCGGCCCCGGCCGCGCGGACGGTCCCGGCGGCCTGAAAGGCGTCCGTCTCGACCGTGATGTCGGGAAGGTCACGTAAATGTGGCCTGTCCCGGCCCGGCGATGGTTGTACCGTTACAACGGTTATACGCCTACAACCATCTTCAGGGGGTCCGGGTGCCGGAGACAGGCCGCCGGCGGCGGCTGCTCGTGCTGGCGATCTGCTGCATGAGCCTGCTCATCGTCAGCCTCGACAACACCGTCCTCAACGTCGCGATCCCGGCGATGCAGCGGGACTTCCACGCCTCCATGTCGGGGCTGCAGTGGACGATCGACGCCTACCTGATCGTGCTCGCCGGCCTGATGATCACCTCCGGCTCCACCGCGGACCGGCTCGGCCGCCGCCGGGTGTTCCAGGTCGGGCTCACGCTGTTCAGCGCCGGATCGCTGCTGTGCAGCCTCGCGCCGAGCCTCGGCTGGCTGATCGCGGCGCGGGTGGTGCAGGCGGTCGGCGGGTCTATGCTCAACCCGGTCGCGATGTCGATCATCACCAACACGTTCACCGAGCCGCGCGAGCGGGCCCGCGCGATCGGCGTGTGGGGCGGCGTCGTCGGGATCAGCATGGCCGCCGGGCCGCTGGTCGGTGGCGTCCTGGTGGACTCGGTCGGCTGGCGCGCGATCTTCTGGCTGAACCTGCCGATCGGGCTCGCCGCGCTCGTCCTCACCCAGGTCTTCGTGCCCGAGTCGCGCGCGCCGCG
>NZ_JBFAOF010000808.1:0-3374 GCF_040675125.1 Spirillospora sp. NPDC049652
ACGACGACCAGGCGGGCCGGGACGGTGCGCTTGGCGGTGTACATTGCGGCGTGGGTGGGCCCGCACCGGTCGCCGGACGGCCGGTGGCGGCTCGCCCGGCGGGCGGTCCTGGAGGCGTGGGGCGCGGGCGGGCGGGGGGTCCGGGCCGTCCTCACGGCGGGGCAGCTCGCCGAGTTCCTGGCGGATCTGCTCGCCGAGGCAGATCGTCTCGGGCCAACCGTGGGTCATAATTGAGCGTCCTTTCCGTCAAGGAACGGTCGCGCGAGGAGGTGCCCCCACATGGCCGACGAGCGGAGGTCCCGGACGATCCGGGCCATCCGGCGGCACCGTCCGCGCCGCGCCCCGGCCGAGGACGGCCTGATCGGCGCGATCCGGCACAGCGCCCCCTACACGGGGCTCCGCGACGTCGCCTACCGGCTCTACGAGCGGCGCGTGGAGCGGTACATCCCGAACGAGGTCGTCCCCCGCCACGTCGGCGTGATCCTGGACGGCAACCGCCGCTGGGCCCGCGCGATGGGCATGGACGACGTGAACCGCGGCCACCAGCGCGGCGCCGACAAGATCTCCGACCTGCTGCACTGGTCCACCGAGGCCGGCGTCGAGGTCGTCACGCTCTGGCTGCTGTCCACCGACAACCTGTCGCGCCCGGCGGCCGAGCTCGACCCGCTGCTGCGCATCATCGAGAACACCGTCGTGGGGCTGGCCGCCGAGGGATGGCACGTCAAGCCCGTCGGCGCGCTCGACCTCCTGCCCGACAAGACCGCGTTGGTCCTCAAGAAGGCCGGTGAAGAGACATCTGACCGTCCCGGCCTGATTGTGAACGTCGCGGTTGGGTATGGAGGTAGACGTGAGATCGCTGATGCGGTGCGCTCACTGCTCATCGAGCAGGCGGGTAAGGGCACCAGCATCGAGGAGCTCGCAGAGATCCTCGACGTCGAGCACATCGCCGAGCATCTCTACACGCGCGGCCAGCCGGATCCCGACCTGGTCATCCGCACGTCGGGTGAGCAGCGGCTCTCCGGCTTCATGTTGTGGCAGAGCGCGCACTCGGAGTTCTACTTCTGCGAGGTCCACTGGCCGGACTTCCGCAAGGTGGACTACCTGCGGGCCCTGCGCTCCTACGCCGCGCGGCACCGGCGCTACGGTTCCTGACGGTCGCCGTCCCACCTTCGCGATCACCGCCTCGGGCACGTCCCCGGCCACCGTCCCCGGTGGCCGGTTCCGGCGTGTCCCGGAGGCGGACCGCCGCGCCACGAGTTCATCCCCCACGATCAGGGAGATCGAGTGGCCACATCCCTCCCGCGCCGTCCCGGGTCCGGCGAGCTCGCCGGACCGTCCGGAAACCGTTCCACCGAAGCTCCGGGCGACCGCGACGGCGGTGCGCCGGGCGTTCCGGGCGGTTCCCCGGACCGGCGCACCTACGTCCTCGACACCAGTGTCCTGCTCGCCGACCCGGGGGCGATGACCCGGTTCGCCGAGCACGAGGTCGTGCTTCCGATCGTCGTCATCTCCGAGCTGGAGGGCAAGCGGCACCATCCCGAACTCGGCTACTTCGCCCGCCAGGCGCTGCGCACCCTGGACGACCTGCGGCTCACCCACGGCCGGCTGGACGAGGCGCTGCCCATCGGCGAGCTCGGCGGCACGCTGCGGGTCGAGCTGAACCACTCCGACCCGTCGGTGCTGCCGGACGGGTTCCGGCTCGGCGACAACGACACCCGCATCCTGTCGGTCGCGAGCTGGCTGGCCCGCGAGGGCCGCGAGGTGGTGCTGGTCTCCAAGGACCTGCCGATGCGGGTCAAGGCGTCGGCGGTGGGGCTGGCGGCCGAGGAGTACCGGGCCGAGCTGGCGGTCGTCGAGTCCGGCTGGACCGGGATGCGCGAGATCGAGGTCCCGGCGGCGGCCGTCGAGGAGCTGTACGAGGACGGGCACACCGACCTGGAGGAGGCCCGCGACCTGCCCTGCCACACCGGGCTGCGGCTGCTGTCGGAGCGCGGCTCCGCGCTGGCGCGCACCGCGCCCGACAAGTCCGTCCGGCTGGTCCGGGGCGACCGCGAGGTGTTCGGGCTGCGCGGCCGGTCGGCCGAGCAGCGCGTCGCGCTCGACCTGCTCATGGACGAGTCGGTCGGCATCGTCTCGCTCGGCGGGCGGGCCGGCACCGGCAAGTCCGCGCTCGCGCTGTGCGCGGGGCTGGAGGCCGTCCTGGAGCGGCGGGCGCACCGCAAGGTCGTGGTGTTCCGCCCGCTGTACGCGGTCGGCGGGCAGGAGCTCGGCTACCTGCCGGGCACCGAGAACGACAAGATGTCGCCGTGGGCGCAGGCCGTCTACGACACCCTGTCGGCCGTGACCACGCCCGAGGTCATCGAGGAGGTGCTCGACCGGGGGATGCTGGAGGTGCTTCCGCTCACCCACATCCGCGGCCGGTCGCTGCACGACGCGTTCGTCATCGTGGACGAGGCGCAGTCGCTCGAGCGGGGCGTGCTGCTGACCGTCCTGTCGCGGATCGGGGCCGGTTCGCGCGTCGTCCTCACGCACGACGTGGCGCAGCGCGACAACCTGCGGGTCGGACGCCACGACGGCGTGGCGGCCGTCGTGGAACGGCTGAAGGGGCATCCGCTGTTCGCGCACGTGACCCTGACGCGCTCGGAGCGCTCGCCGATCGCGGCTCTGGTGACGGACATGCTCGGCGACGTCGGGGGAGTGGGCGACGTGGGGTGACCGCGCCGCGGTGAGTCGAAGCGGCGGGCCGAGCCGAAGCGGCGGGCCGAGCCGAAGCGGCGGGCCGATGCGGTGAAGCCGATGCGGGGACGGCGGGTGACCGCCGGGTGACTCGCGGTGGACGCTCCGGCGGGTTCGATACCGCCGGAGCGTCCTCCTGTTCTCTACGCAAAGTGATCAGTAAACATCACACCGTGCGTATGTGACGAACGTCACAGAACCTATGGAGAACATAAAGAACCCCAGCTCTCACGGCGCATCGGGCCATTTCGGGGACGAGTTGACAAGGGGCCCAGAAAGACCATCAATCTCGATTTGGTTGCGAACCACCCGATCAAGTCAGGCATTGTGTGTCCCCGTAAGCACCCCCGAGCGGTGTGCGGACGGCGGGCGATCCCCTGAAGCGCCCCGTCCCGCGCCGCTCCGGGCCGGGGCAGCGCCGTCGGCGGGCCCCGCGACGGCCCAGGGGTGAGAGCCTCGTCCGCGCGTCCATGTGCGGCCGACCGTCGGAAGGACCGCCTTGTCCGGAGACCGTTTCGGCTCCTCTTGGCGAGACGATCGACACAGCCCCGACCCCCTCGGACAGGGCGGTCCCGTGCCGTCCGGCGCCTCCGCGCCGTCCGGACCGGTCGGCTCCGAGCGAACCGAACAGCGTCGTG
>NZ_JBFAOF010000809.1:0-3364 GCF_040675125.1 Spirillospora sp. NPDC049652
GCGTCGCCCGCGCCCGCCACCAAGATCGACGCGGAGGTGCGCGCCGCCTACGCCAGGTCCGGGACGGCGGACGTCTGGGTCCGGATGTCCGGACGGGCGGACCTGTCCGGCGCGAAGAAGATCAAGGACCGCGCCGCGCGCGGCCGGAAGGTCATGGACGGCCTGCGGGCCGAGGCGGGCACGACGCAGGCGCCCGTCCAGAAGGAGCTGAAGGCCGCCGGGCTGACCGGCCGGTCCTACTGGGCGACCAACGCGATCCACGTCGCGGACGCGCCCGAGAGCGTGGTGCGGAAGCTCGCCGCGCTTCCGGGGGTGGCGGAGATCCGCCCGTCCAGGACCTACAGGCTGCAGAAGCCGGTCGAGGCGGCGAAGCCCAAGGCGAAGGCCGCCGCGGCGGCCGGCGTCGCGTGGGGCGTGGCCGACATCAAGGCCGACCAGGTCTGGTCCCAGACGGGACGGCACGGCGAGGACATCGTCGTGGCGAACGTCGACTCCGGCGTCGAGTACGAGCACCCCGCGCTCGTCCGGCAGTACCGGGGCAACAACGGCGACGGGACGTTCAGCCACGACTACAACTGGTACGACCCGTCCGGGACGTGCAAGACCGCGGGGCCCTGCGACAACAACAAGCACGGCACCCACACCATGGGCACGATGGTCGGCGACGACGGCCAGGGCAACCAGGTCGGCGTCGCGCCCGGGGCCAAGTGGATCGCCGCCAAGGGCTGCGAGACCGACGGCTGCAGCGACACGAGCCTGCTCGCCTCCCTGCAGTGGATGCTCGCGCCCACCGACCGCAACGGCCAGAACCCCGACCCGGCCAAGCGCCCGGACGTGGTGAACAACTCGTGGGGGTCGCAGCCGTCCACCGACCCGCTGTTCGAGGACGTCGAGCTGGCCTGGGACGCCGCCGGGATCATGGGCGTGTGGGCCAACGGCAACGACGGCCCGAACTGCGGGACGGCCGGCGCGCCCGGCAGCCGCACGATCAACTACTCGGTCGGCGCGTACGACGCCCAGGGCAGGATCGCGTCGTTCTCCAGCCGGGGGCCGGGCCAGGACGGGCTGGTCAAGCCGAACATCTCCGCGCCCGGCGTGGACGTCCGCTCGACCGTGCCCGGCGGCGGGTACGGCTTCCTGAGCGGCACCTCGATGGCCACCCCGCACGTCGCGGGCGCGGTCGCGCTGCTCTGGTCGGCGCGTCCGGAGTACCGGCGGGAGCTCGCGCGGACGCGTGAGCTGCTGAACATCACGGCCGTGGACACCCCCGACGCGCAGTGCGGCGGGACGCCCGGGAACAACAACGTCTACGGCGAGGGCCGCCTCGACGTCCGCGCGGCGGTCGAGACCGGCGCGACCGGGCTGGGCGAGCTGTCCGGCACCGTCACCGACGCCTCGTCCGGACGGCCCCTCGCGGGCGCGACCGTGCACGCGGCCGGGCCGATGGACCGCTCGTTCACCACCGGCGCGGACGGCGCGTACCGGTTCCGCCTGTCCGCGGGCGACTACCAGGTCAGCACCGCGGCGTTCGGCTACGTGACCGGCACGACGACCGTCACCCTCGTCAAGGACGGCACGCTCACGCAGGGCTTCGCCCTCGCTCCGACCCCGCGCGTGGCCCTCACCGGCACCGTCACCGACGGGTCCGGGAAGGGCGGCGGACTCCCGGCGACCGTCGTCGCCGAGGACGGCGGCGGCCACACCTGGTCGGCCACGGCCGACGCGTCCGGCGCGTACAGCCTGTCGCTGCTGCCCGACCTCGCCTACACCGTCACCTACACCGCGACCGTGCCCGGCTACGACCCCGCCACCCGCGAGATCACCCTCGGCGGCGCCGGGAGGACCGAGGACGTCGGCCTGACCGTCGCGCTCGCCTGCACCGCCAAGGGCTACCGCGTGGTCCGCGACGGCGCGACCGAGCCCTTCGACTCCACCCGCGTGCCCAGGGGGTGGCAGGTCACCAACGTCGACCCGGGCATCCCCAACTACGCCTACCAGCCCGGATGGGAGTTCAACGACCCCGGCAAGCGCGGCAACCGCACTGGCGGCAGCGGCGGCTTCGCGGTCGTCGACTCCCGGCACACCGGGTTCGGCCACGTCCAGGACACCTACCTGACCAGCCCGACCATCGACATGTCCAAGCGGACCAAGGCCACCGTCGAGTTCGCCCACGACCTCAAGCCCGCCATCAACTCCACGACCGCCGTGGACGTGAGCCTCGACGGCGGCCGGACCTGGACGAACGCCTGGACCGCCAAGGGCTTCCCCGGCGCTCCCGGCCCGTCCGTCCAGGTGGTCCCGATCCCGCAGGCCAACGGCAAGGCCGGCGTCCGGTACCGGCTCCACTACCGGGGCCAGAACTCCGGCTGGTGGGCCGTGGACGACGCCTTCGCCGGCGACCGCTCCTGCGTCCCGTCCGCCGGCTGACGCACCGCCGCCGAACCGACCCGACCTCCCCGAGGCGCCCGGACGACACCGTCCGGGCGCCTCGCCCGTCCCGTCACCCGAACGGCTCGGTGGTCCCGCCGCCCGCGGGCAGGGGAGCCGCCTTCCGGACGAGGGCGATGAGCTCGTCCTCGCTCCGCGGCGTGTTCGGTCCCGGGACGGCGAGCGCGCGCACGTAGTAGCGCCCAACGGTCACCCCCACGGACCGGACGCCGGCGACTTCGGTGGGTGTGGGGAGCTCGTGCCGTTCCGCGCTGGAAGGATCGACCTCGATCCAGATCCTCTCCCATTTCCGGGGGCTCCGGCCGACGAGGGTCACGCCGAAGCCCCGCGTGCCGGATTCGGTCGAGAAGGCGTGCAGTTCAATCGGTTCGAACTGCTCCAGCGGGCCGTCGAAACGCAGCGGGAAGCGGACCGGCCGCGGGTTCTCCGCGAAGCGGGCGTTCGCGGCGATCGTCGCGATCCGCGCGGGGTCCCGCGTCACCTCCGGCCGCACCGCGAGGACCGCCCAGCGGGCGGGGGCGTACTCCCAGGCCATCTCGGCGGACGGCCCGCTTCCGGGCCGGGCCAGCCAGACGGACGCCTTCCCGCGCAGGACGGGCCCGGGCGTCCCCCGGGAGACGCCGCGCGTGGTGACCGTCAACTGGATCGGCGCGTGGAGCTGCAGCCTGGTGAAGCCGGGTCGCGCGGCCGACACGATCGTCACAACGCCGTCGGAGGCTCCGGCGGTGCGTATCCCGTACTCCCGGTAGCCGTCCGGGAGCCAGCCGAACGAGGCCACCGCCGGCAGGGCGCGCACCTCCCTCTGGGACGCGTTCTCACCCGGGATGGACGGCGCGGTCTGGGGCGGCGGCGCGTGGTGCGGGCCCGCGCGTCCCAGGGAGTAGGAGGCGCCCGCGACCGCCGTGCAGGCCGCCAC
>NZ_JBFAOF010000810.1:0-3357 GCF_040675125.1 Spirillospora sp. NPDC049652
GGGTGTTCGCGGCCGGGGACGTCCGGTCCGGGTCGATGAAGCGCGTCGCCTCGGCCGTCGGGGACGGCGCGATGGCGGTCGCCCTCGTCCACCGCTACCTCGAACAGGCCTGACCCGGCCGTCCCTGACCCGGCCGTCCCTGACCCGGCCGTCCCTGACCTGACCGACCCGGGCCCGCTACTGGCAGCCCTCGAACTGGGGGACGGCGACGACCGACAGGTCCAGGCCGGAGCCGCCGAACCAGCGGCGCATGGACCTCGCCATCGTGCCGTCCTGGTACATCCGGGTGATCGCCTTGTTGACGGCCTCGCAGCCGTCCGGGTCGCCGGGGCGCATCCCGATGCCGGTGGGCTGCTCGCCGAACCGCGCGCCGAGCAGCCGGAACGGCGCGCCCTCCTGGTTGCGCAGCCCGGCCAGGATGGTGTCGTTCGTGGTGATCGCGTCGATCCGGCCGTCCCGGAGCATCGCGGTGCACTGCGCGTACCCGTCGGTCCGCACCGGCAGGGCGGGGACGCGCAGCCCCTTGATGACCAGATCGGCCGCGCCCGCGCCCTTGACGGCGCAGATCCGGCGCCCGGCGAGGTCGTGCACGTTCCGGATGCGCCGCTCGCCGGAGCGGACGAGGATGTCCTGGTAGGTCGGCACGTACGGCCCGGCGAAGGTGATCCGCGTCTTCCAGTCGGCCCGCACCCAGTACGTGAGGATCATGTCGACGCTCTTGTCCTTCAGCAGCAGCCGTTCCCGGTCCACCGCCGCCGCCGGGACGATCCGGACCCGCTTCCCGAGCGTCTTCGCCACGTACCGGGCGACGTCGACGTCCAGGCCCTCGAACGTGCCGTTCTGCTCGCGCATGCCGATCCCGGGAAGATCCGGCCGCACCCCGGCGACCAGGGTGCCCTTCGCCAGCAGCCCGGTCTCCGCCCGCGCGTAGGGCAGGCAGCCGGTCACGGCGGTGCCCGCCGCCAGCCACGCCGCGAGTCCCGGCGTGATCGTTTTCCGCATGGCGCGCACGGTAGCAACGCTGTCCGGCTTGCGCTGGAAGAACCACCCAAACGGTCGCTATCGCCCAGCGGCACGGTCATCACGCCGACGGCGTTCCCGACTCAGCGCGTGCGGCTCAGCGCGTGCGGCGCAGCGCGGTGTACTGGAGCGCCGCGAAGCCGGCGACCACGATCGCCTGGAGCACCGCCCACACGGTCCCGACGGTGTTCAGCGAGAACCAGCCCGCGAACACGGTGACGATGCTCAGCACCGTCCACAGCCCGTTCACCTCGACCACGGCGGTCACGGCGCCCCGCCTGGGGCGGGCGGGCATGGAGATGGCCCACACGGCAGCGGCGTACAGCAGGAGGAATCCGCCCAGCTCGCGTCCGGTGCCGGCGTTGAGGTCGAGCAGGTCCTGGAGTGGGGCGGCCAGAGCGAGATAGAGCAGGCCGTTGGCTCCGGTCACGATCGCGTCCGCGCGCAGGGCCAGGCGCAGCAGTCGGCTGCCGTCGGCGAACAGGCCGGACGGAGTGCGGGTCGTGGCTGCTGTGGTCATCGGAGTCCTCTTTCCTGGAGTTCCTCACCTCGATGATCACGACGTTAGGGACAAGCGATAGCCGGAGCGATTACCTGGGACGTAGCGGTACGTGCCGCAGCCCGACGTAGCTTGAAGCCCGTCCGGTCGGCCCCCGCCCGGGGCGGAGGCCGACCGCTGCGGAAACGGACCGCAGAAGTGGCGGATCAGTATCCGCCGCCACCCCCGCCACCGCCACCACCGCCGCTACCGCTCTTTCCCGTGACCTTCTTGCCGTCCGGGGAGACCACGTACCAGCTGGCGCCGAACTGATTGAGGCCCTGGCCCTTGGCGCTGCCCTTCGTGGTGCCGTCCGGGGTGTAGTAGTACAGCGGATGCCCGCCGTAGGTCACCTGCTTGGCACCGCCGTTCCTGCTGCTGGTGCCGAGCATCGACGCCTTCACGCCCGAGCCCGCCTGCGGTTTGTCCTTGGAGGTGACCGGCGGCCACACGGCCTCGCAGGAGCCGGTGCAGGAGGACTTGCCACCGTGGTCCTTGTCGAACAGGTACTCGGTGCGCCCCTTGCCGTCGACCAGGACCTGCCCCAGGCTGCCCACCTTCGCCGCCGCGACCGTTCCCCCGGCCGCGGCCGCCGAGCCCGGCGCGGAGCTGGGCATCGAACTGGGCATGGAACTCGGCATGGAACTGGGCATCGAGCTGGGCTCCGACGTGGGCCCGGAGGTGGGTCCCGACGTGGCCGGCGGGGTCGAGGCGGTCATGGGAGTGTGCGGTTCGACGGCGCCGGTCAGCTTGGACGAGTTGCCGGACGAGCCGCAGGCGGACCCCACGGCGGCCAGCGCCGCCACGAGGACCGTGACGGGCAGGACGCGGCTCCGCCACGACCGGATCACCGGACCTGACGAGCGCGCGGTTCTGCACAGGTTCGTTCGGGACATCACAGAGCGTCCTTCCTTCAGAAATGCCGGTATCGGCTTCCCGGCGCTTTCCTGTCCGGCAGGGACCATTACCCCTGTGACGGCCGCAGAACGGACATTTCCAGACGCTGACCTGGTCTTTTCGAGTAATCTCCGGGCGGCGGGAAAGGTGGTTTAAAGCTCACGCATTCATCGGGTCGACGGCGTCGCGGTCATCTCGCCGAGGAGTTATCGCCGCCCGCCGGAATCGCCGCCGCCCACCCGGATGCCTCACCTCCTGAGACCGACCCCGGGAACCTTCGACTACGCTGCTCTGGTTTTCGATACTTGGAGCGGTGACCATGGATGGTCGAGGAGAAGACATGACGGCCGTCGAGCCCGCCGAACTGCGCCGCCTGTTCCTGTTCGAGGACCTGGACGACGAGAAGCTGAAGTGGCTGGCGACCTACGGCTGCGAGCGGACCTACGCCGAGGGCGAGACCGTCTGCGCGCAGGGCGACCCGGCCGAGTTCTTCTACGTCCTGCTGGACGGCGAGGTCGCGATGACCCAGCAGGTCCGCGACCATCCGGTGGAGATGACCCGGTCCGGGCAGCCCGGCGTGTACGGCGGCGCGGTGCAGGCCTACATCGGCGAGCGGATCGAGCAGCGGTACGCGCACACGCTGCGCGCGCTGCGCCCGTCCCGGATGTTCGAGCTGCCCGCGCGCAAGTTCGGCAAGGCCGTGCGGTCCTGGTTCCCGATGGCGACGCACCTGCTGGAGGGCGTGTTCTTCGGGATGAACAACGCCCGGCGCCTGGTGGACCAGCGGGAGCGGCTGACCGCGCTCGGCACCATCACCGCCGGGCTCACGCACGAGCTGAACAACCCGGCCGCGGCGGCCGCGCGCGCCGCCTCCGAGCTGGGCGACCGGCTCGTCGGCGCGC
>NZ_JBFAOF010000811.1:0-3357 GCF_040675125.1 Spirillospora sp. NPDC049652
GACGGTCACGTGGTGCCCGAGCCGGGCGAGCGGCAGCGCGTCGCCGCCGTCGCCGCCGCCGACGTCCAGCACCCGGAGCGGACCGCCGTTCGCCACGTCCGCGGCGCGGGCGAGGGTGTGCGCCACCAGGCGGTACCGGAGCCGGTTCCACGGTGCCTCACGCCACCGGTCCCAGGCGTCCGCGTGGTCGTCGAACGCGGCCGCGTCCCGCGCTGCGCCCATCCCGTCCGCTCCTTCCCGCCCGACCGAATCACTACTAATATATATAGCGTGCTCCGTGGTGTCCCGAAGGATGAGAGGACCGGGACGGTGGAGATACCGGGCGCGGTCCTCCGGCTCGGCTCGCCGCCGTGGATGGCCCGCTGGCTCGAGTCGGAGCCGCAACCCCTGCCCGGCGGGTGGTTCGCGGACGAGACCCCGCAGATCGACGTCGAGGTGCCCGGCTTCCGGATGGACCGGTTCCCCGTCACCGTCGCGGAGTTCGAGACGTTCGCGGACGCTACCGGATATGTCACCGATGCCGAACGGGCCGGCCACGGCATGGTGTACGGCGAGCGCTTCTGGGAGGAGCGTCCCGGCGCCTGCTGGCGGACGCCCGGAGGCCCCGGCACGGATACCGCGGAGCGCGCCGACCATCCCGTCGTCCACATCAGCTGGAACGACGCGGCGGCGTACGCCCGGTGGGCGGGCAAGCGGCTGCCCACCGAAGCCGAGTGGGAGCTGGCGGCACGCGGCGTCCGCTACCGCGTCTGGCCCTGGGGCGACCGGTGGCTCCCCGGCGCCGCGAACACCGCCGAACTGCACGCCGGACGCCTGGACGCGCTCGACGGATGGCTCGACTGGTGGCGGGCCACCTGCCGCGAACATGGCCCGCTGCCCCGGACCACGCCCGTCGGCGAGTTCTCACCCGCGGGCGACAGCGTGCACGGATGCTCCGACATGGCGGGCAACGTCTACGAATGGACGGCCAGCCGGTCCCGCCTGTACGCCGAGGACGCCCCCTGCGACCCCGCACTGCGGCACGTCATGGGCCGCTACCGGGTGATCCGGGGCGGTTCCTGGATGAACTTCCGCTACCAGGTGAGGTGCAGTGAGCGCATGCACGGCGACCCCAGCGGATGGTCCAACTTCGCGCTCGGGTTCCGCTGCGCGGCGTCTGCTACGACGTCCGCCGAGGGCGAGCGCGACGAGTCGGGAGGCTGAGATGGCCAGGATCCTGCTGCCGGCCGGATGGACGCACGGCGCGGAGACCGAGTTCGACGTTCCGGCGGGCCCGCTCGCCGAGGTGATCAAGGGGTTCGCCGGCGCGCACCCCGCGCACCGCCGCCGCCTGCTCGGCGAGGACGGCGAGCCCCTCGGATACTTCAACGTCTACGTGGACGACGATCCCGTCGCCCGGCCCGACCGCGCCGCCGCCGAGGTCGCGGCCGACAGCGTCGTCGTGATCGTCCCGCCGCTCGCGGGCGGCTGACCCGCGCGTCCGGCGCTCGGGCGGCCGACTCAGGCGTGCAGTGACCAGGGATCGGTGACGACGTCCGACACCGTGACCCCGACAGCCGGACGGAGCCTGGCGGCGGCCTTGTCGAGCCACGGGCGGCGGGTCGCCCACGTCCCCGCGCACACGACGGCCGGGCGGGGCGTACCGCTCACCACGCCGCCCGGCAGACGACAGGCGGGCAGATCGTCGGTGACGAGGACGTCCGCGTCTGCGGCGAGATCCAGAGGGCTCTCGGCCGAGGACGCGTCGGCCAGCACCGCGATCCGCCGCACCGGACGATCCGGCGCCCCGGCCGCTCTGACTCCGCCGGGCCGTCCCGGGAGCCGCGTGGCGACCCGCGCCGCGAGATCCGCCAGCGGCATCTCCCGTGGCAGGTCACCGACGCGGCCGAGTCCGTGCGGTCCTGGGCGGGGGGCGAGTTCGCACAGGTAGAACGCCGGTTCCTCATACGGATGCGCGCGGAGCAGCGCCTCGGTGACCTCGGCGCGGCGCGCGCGGGGGAGCACCATCTCGACGCGGGTCTCGGCCACCGACTCGACCTCGCCGATCGCGCCGATCACCGGCCGCGCGCCGTCCAGTGGGACGAATGACCCGACCCCCTCGGCCGTCCAGACGCACCGCGCGTAGTCGCCGATCGCCCCCGCGCCGGCCTGCGCGAGTGCGTCGATCACGCGCTCCACGTCGGGCTTCGGGACGAACGCGACCACCGTGTCCAGAGCCGCCACCCGCGTGCCCGTGGCCGCGTCCACCGCGCCCGTGGCCGCGTCCACCGCGTCCTGGGCCGCGCCCGACGGTGCCAGCGGACGCGCCGCGGTCAGTTCGAGCCGATCGGCGACCGCGGCGGACCACTCGTCCCCGCCCGAGGACGGCACGATATGCAGCGCGATGCCCGCCACGCCCAGCCGATAGCCCAGGCTCGCCGTCTCCGCCCCGCCCATCGTGACCAGCATGTCCGCGTCCAACCGCACGGCCTCGGCGACCGTGGCGGCGACGGCGTCGACCGCGAGCAGGACGTGCCGGACGGGCGCGTCGGGGTCCCCGCAGACCAGCCCGGTGTGAGGACGGCCCTGGCCCAGCAGCGCGGAGACGTCCGAGACGCGCGTCACGGGCGCCCGGCCCGGCCCCCGGGGGCATCGAAGATCGCCAGGGTGCTGAGCGTGCCGCGTGCCCGCTCCAGCATGGCCCGCGTCCCGGCGGCGGAGCGGCTCGTGGTGACCAGCCGCCGGGCCTGGGGCGTGTAGGCGTCGCTGAGCAGCACGAGCGTCTTCGGCACCGGCGAGCGGCCCGCGACCTGCACGGCGAGGTCGAGGTCGCCGTAGGTCATCTCCACCAGCACGCAGGTGATCCCGGCGTGTACGTAGAGCTCCAGCTCGGCGCGCAGCTGCCGCCGCGTTTGACCGTGCCGGTGCGGAAGGCCCGACAGGTACGCGAGCCGGGCCGGGGCCGCGGGCGCGCCGGCCTCGCCCGCCGCGACCAGCGCGATCGGGACGCCCGGCAGCACGTCCAGCCGCCGCCGGTCCAGCCGGACACCGTCCAGGATGTCGTAGGTGTCGGGATTGCCCTCGACGAGCAGCACGACGTCCCGCGCGCCCTCGTCCTGGAGCCCGTTCAGGGCCGCGCCCACCTCCCTGATCGTCGCGTCGTAGTCCGCGCTGTCGTAGGGGACGGACCGGTGGCGGGGCCCCGGCCGCGACGGCGTGCCGAGCAGCCGCGGCAGCGTGTGCGCATATGTCCAGTCGGTCGCGACCACCGCGTCGGCCCGTTCGACCAGAGCGCGCAGCTCGGCGGGAGACGCGAACGGACGCGGCCCCACACCGACCGCCGTGAGGTGCTGCGGCGAGGCTCCCGGCGAGACGTGC
>NZ_JBFAOF010000812.1:0-3356 GCF_040675125.1 Spirillospora sp. NPDC049652
GACGGCCGCCGGGCCCTGCGCGAGCCGGTCGGCGTTGGCCTCCAGCCGCCGCCGCACCAGGCCGAGGCCGCCGTGCTCGCCGTGCCGGACGGTCACCACGAAGTCGGAGCCGACGAAGACCATGATCTCGCCGGTCTCGACGACCTCGCCGTCCTCGGGGTCGCGCTCGACGTACCCGACGGTCTTCATCACCAGGAAGTGGACGTCGTCGTACCGCTCCAGCTTGGGCCGCTGGTGGGCGTGGATCGCGTCCTCGACGGCGAGCGGGTGCAGCCCGAACACCTCGGCGATCTCCTGGAGCTCGGCGGCCGACGGCTCGTGCAGGCCGACCCAGACGAACCCGGCGCTCTCCTCGCCCGCCTCGGGCGCGGGCTGCAGCCGCCCGTCCCGGACGAGGCGGACGGCGTCGCCCACCGAATCGGTGCAGACGCGGTGGCCGTCGATGTAGGCCGCCCAGTCGATCACCGCGCTGTCCCGGGCGCAGGTGGAGGCGGCGGACGCCTGGACGCGTCCGCGCGGCTTGAACAGGGACATCGTCGCCCGCGGGGGACGTACCCGAGTCATGGCCATGAGGTGCTCCTAACCCCCGGCCACACGCGCAGGCGCGCTCGACCCGCCTTGCTAGAGCGGGGAGCGCGGGGAGGGCGCGGCCGGACGCCTCGTAGAGGCAGTCGGACGAACAGTCCAGCTCGGACTGTGAGGGTTCTCCGGCGTACTGCACGTATCGCCAGGACTCATCCCGACCACCTCCTTCCGGACGTGAGGCCACAACCTCTGTAGGTTACCAGCGACATTTAAGACGCGGCGGACAACCGCCGGGTTGACGCCTCCGCATGTCAGGTCCGTCACAACGCCTCGCCGCGCGGTCCTCATCCCGCCGTCCCCGGTGCCATGCCCGTGCCGCATCCCGCGCCCCGTCCCGTGGGCCGTCGGCATTCCCGGCGGGGTCGGCGACCGTTAAGCTCCTGCGACGTGCGAGTACTCGTCCTTGGATCGGGGGGCCGCGAGCACGCGCTCGCCCGCGCCCTGCAACGCGACCCTTCCGTGACCGCCCTGCACTGCGCACCCGGCAACCCCGGGACGGCGGAGATCGCGTCCAACCACGCGATCGACATGCTGAACCCGACCGCCGTGGTGGAGCTGGCGCGGCGGCTGTCGGCCGACCTGGTGGTGATCGGCCCCGAGGCCCCGCTGGTGGCGGGGGTCGCCGACGCGCTGCGCGAGGCCGGGCTGACCTGCTTCGGGCCGGACCAGGCCGCCGCCCGCATCGAGGGCTCCAAGGCGTTCGCCAAGGAGGTCATGGAGGCGGCCGGGGTGCCGACCGCGCGCGCCCGCGTGTGCGAGACCAGCGGCCAGGCCGAGGACGCGCTCGCCGAGTTCGGCCCGCCCTACGTGGTCAAGGACGACGGGCTCGCCGCCGGGAAGGGCGTCGTCGTGACCGACGACCTCGGCGCGGCGATGGAGCACGCCGCCGCGTGCGGCCGGGTCGTCATCGAGGAGTACCTCGACGGTCCGGAGGTCTCCCTGTTCGCGCTCTGCGACGGCCAGGACGCCGTCCCGCTCGTCCCGGCGCAGGACTTCAAGCGCGCCTACGACGGCGACGCCGGGCCCAACACCGGCGGGATGGGGGCCTACACACCGCTCCCCTGGGCCCCGCCGGGCCTGGTGGACGAGGTCATGGAGACCGTCATCCGGCCCACGGTCGCGGAGCTGCGCCGCCGCGAGACGCCGTACGTCGGCGTCCTGTACGCGGGCCTGGCGCTGACCTCGAACGGCGTCCGGGTGATCGAGTTCAACGCGCGGTTCGGCGACCCCGAGACCCAGGTCGTGCTGGACCGGCTGGCCACCCCGCTCGCCGGCCTCCTCCAGGCGTGCGCGCTCGGCGGGCTGTCGGAGGACCACAAGCTCACCTGGCGGCCCGGTGCGGCCGTCACGGTCGTCGTCGCGGCCGAGGACTACCCGGCGTCCCCGGTCAAGGGCGATGAGATCACCGGCCTGGACGAGGCGAACGCCGTCCCGGACGCCTACGTCCTGCACGCGGGCACCGCCTTCGACGCGGACGGACGCCTGGTCTCGGCGGGCGGGCGCGTCCTCAACGTGGTCGGCACCGGAGCGGACCAGGCGGCCGCCCGCGCCGCCGCCTACGAGGCCGTCGGCAAGGTCCGGCTCCGGGGAGCCCACCACCGCACCGACATCGGGGCGTAGGGAGCGCCCGCCGGAAAGGGTGTTGTGGTGCCGCGCGCGGCGCCACATACTTGATTACTTCATTACACCCTTGACGAGAGGCCGCTGATGGCGGTGCGGGACGCGGCGTCCGAGCCGGAGGAGTACCGGGTCACGACGCTGGAGCTGTTCTTCGACCTGGTGTTCGTGTTCGCGATCACCCAGCTCACCGGCGTGCTCTCGCACGACATGAGCCCGCGCGGGCTCGCCGAGGTCGTGCTGATGTTCGGCGTGCTGTGGTGGATGTACGCGGGCTACGCCTGGCTGACCAACATGACCCCGCCGACGACGGTCGGGCGGCGGCTGCTCGTCCTCACCGGGATGGCCGGCTTCTTCATGATCGCGCTGGCGACGCCCGGCGGGTTCGGCTCCGGCGGGGTCGTGTGGGGGCTCGGGTACCTGCTCCTGGTGCTCGCGCACGTCGTGCTGTTCGCGCAGGGCAACCCGCACATCCTGCGGGTGCTGCCCGCCAACCTGCTCGCCGCCCTGCTGATCATCGCGGCCGGGACGCTCGGCCGCGGCGTGCCCGTCTACGTGCTCTGGGCGGTGGCCATGGTCGTCCCGATCGTGCAGCCGTACATCGTCCCGCCGGGCGGGCGCTTCGACATCCGGCCCACGCACATCGTGGAGCGGCACGGCCTGCTCGTCATGATCACCATCGGCGAGTCGGTGGTGGCGATCGGTGTCGGCGCGGGCGACCACGAGCTCACCGCCGGGCTGATCGCGACCGTCCTGCTCGGCCTCGCCCTCGCCGCCGCCGTCTGGTGGACCTACTTCTCCCGGGACGACGCGGCGGCCGAGCGGGCCCTGTCCGAGGTCGATCCGGCGACCCGGGCGAACAAGACGATGTCCGGGTACTTCTACGCGCACATCCCGCTGATCGTCGGGATCATCGTCATGGCGGCGGGCGTGAAGTACACCGTCGCGGCGTCCTGGCACCCGCTGGCGTACCGGGCGTCCTTCGCGCTGGCCGGGGGCGCGGCGCTGTTCCTGCTCGGCGACGTCTGGTTCCGGCGGGTCCTCGGCATCGGGCCGTCGCGGACCAGGATCGTCGCGGCGGCGGGCTGCGCGGTCGGGGTGCCGCTGGCGCACCTGTCGGCGGCCGCCGGGCTGGCCGCGCTCACGGCCGCCCG
>NZ_JBFAOF010000813.1:0-3354 GCF_040675125.1 Spirillospora sp. NPDC049652
GCCGACTACGCGCTCTGGCAGCGCGAGATCCTCGGCGACGGCGATGCCCCGGAGAGTCTGGCCGCGGAGCAGCTCGCCCACTGGCGCCAAGCCCTCGCCGACGCGCCCGAGGAACTGGCGCTGCCGACGGACCGTCCGCGCCCCGCCGTCGCCTCGTTCGCGGGCGGGACCGTACCGCTCGCCCTGGACGCCGGCGTCCACCGCGAGCTCACCGAGCTGGCCCGCCGCCAGGGCGCCACCCTGTTCATGGTGCTGCAGGCGGCGCTGACGGCGCTGCTGTCCCGGCTCGGGGCGGGCACGGACATCCCGCTCGGCACCCCGGTCGCCGGGCGCGACGAACCCGCGGTCGAGGGCCTGGTGGGGCACTTCCTGAACACGCTCGTGCTGCGGACGGACGCGGCAGGCGACCCGGCGTTCGCCGAACTGCTGGCGCGCGTCCGGGACACCGACCTGGCCGCCTACGCCCACCAGGACCTGCCGTTCGAGCGGCTGGTGGAGGAGCTGAATCCGGCCCGCTCGCTCGCCCGGCACCCGCTGTTCCAGGTCATGCTGACCGTCCGGAACCTGCCCCCGATCCGCTGGGACCTGCCCGGTCTCGACGTCGAGGAGCTGCCGGTCGAGGCGCTCCCCGCCAAGTTCGACCTCTCGCTCACCCTGCTCGAACGGGACGGCGGCGGACTGGACGGAACCCTGGAGTACGCCGCCGACCTGTTCGACGAGGAGACGGCACGGCTGCTGGCGGACCGCTTCGCCCGCGTGCTGGCGCAGGTCGCGGCCGACCCGGCCGTCCGGCTGGGAGACCTGGACGTCCTGGCGCCCGGCGAGCGCGAGCTGGTCGTCGATGGCTGGAACGCCACGGCTCGCGCGGTGGCTACCGGGTCGCTTGCGGAGCTGTTCGAGGGGCGGGCGCGGCGTTCGCCGGATGCGGTCGCGGTGGTGTTCGGCGATGTGTGCTGGACGTTCGCCGAGTTGGACGCGCGGGCGAACCGTGTGGCGCGGACGCTGGCCGGACGTGGTGTGGGCCGTGAGGATCTGGTCGGTGTTCGGCTGGAGCGTTCGGCCGATCTGATCGCGGTGTTGCTCGGGGTGGTGAAGGCGGGGGCGGCCTATCTGCCGATCGACCCGTCGTATCCGTCCGAGCGCATCGCGTTCATGCTGGCCGACGCGAGCCCGGTGCTGGTGGTGGACGGGGAGTTCCTCGGTTCACTGGACCCGGACGGCACTCCGATTGACGTCCATGTCGGTGGTGACCAGCTCGCGTACGTGATCTACACGTCCGGTTCGACCGGGGCCCCCAAGGGCGTGGCCGTCACGCACGCCAACGTCGCCGACTTCTGCGCCGACGAGGCGTGGACCGATGAGGTGTTGGAGCGGGTGTTGGTCCAGGCCAACCACGCTTTCGACGCCTCGACCTACGAGATCTGGGCGCCGCTGCTGCGCGGAGGGCGGCTGGTGATCGTGCCGCCGGGTGAGGTGGACGTCCGGGAGCGTGCCGGTCTCATCGCCGAGCACGGCGTGACCAATGTGCACGCGACGGCCGGCCTGTTCGCCGCCTTGGCCGAGCAGGCGCCGGAGATGTTCGCGGGTGTCCGCGAGGTGTCCACCGGCGGGGACGTCGTGTCCCCGGTCGCCGTCCGCGCGCTGCTGGAGGCGCATCCGGACCTGGTGGTCCGGACGACGTACGGCCCGACCGAGACCACGGCCTTCACCACCCAACTACCTCTCACGGCAGCGCGGCAGGTTCTCGGGACGATCCCTCTCGGGCGGCCGATGGACAACGCCCGCGCCTACGTGCTGGACGAGTACCTGCGTCCGGTCCCGCCGGGCGTCATCGGTGAGCTGTACGTCGCGGGTCGCGGCGTGGCGCGCGGTTACATCGCCAACCCCGCGCTTACGGCTGAGCGGTTCGTGGCGTGCCCCTTCGGCTCCGGCGGACGGATGTACCGGACCGGCGACCTGGTGCGCTGGACGAGCGAGGGCCTGCTGGAGTTCGCGGGCCGCGTCGACGACCAGGTCAAGATCCGGGGGTTCCGGGTCGAGCTGGCCGAGATCGAAGCCGTTCTGGCTGCGCACGACGCCGTCAGCCAGGTCGTCGTCCTGGCGCGCGAGGACCAGCCGGGGACGAAGCGACTGATCGCCTACGCCGTCACCGACACGTCCCCGGAAGCACTGCGCGAGCATGTCGCCGCCAAGCTCCCGGACTACATGGTCCCGGCCGCGGTCGTCCTGCTGGACGAGTTCCCCGTGACCGTGAACGGCAAGGTCGATCGGGCCGCGCTGCCCGCTCCCGACTTCGGCGCCGGGGCCGGTGGACGTGCCCCGGCGACGCCTGGCGAAGCCGTCCTGTGCGGCCTGTTCGCCGAGATCCTCGGCCTGGAGTCGGTCGGGGCGGACGATTCGTTCTTCGAGCTCGGCGGCGACTCGATCATGTCGATGCTGGTGGTGTCGCGGGCCCGCCGCGAGGGCCTGGTGATCACGGCCCGGCAGGTGTTCGAGGAGAAGACCCCCGCCGCCCTCGCCCGCGTCGCGGAGTCGGACGCCGCGGCTGCGGCAGATGCGGGCGATGACGGCCTCGGCGCGGTGCCGCTGACCCCGGTCATGTGGGAGGTGGCCGAGCGCGGCGGGCTGAGCGACACGTTCTGCCAGTCGATGCTGTTGACGGTCCCCGCCGGGTTGGAACCCGACCGGCTGGTCGCGGCGGTGCAGGCCGTCGTGGATCGGCACGACGTCCTCCGTGCCCGGCTGGACCAGGCCGAAGGCTGCTTGCTGGTCCCCCCGCCCGGCGAGGCGCGGGCGGCTGACCTGGTGCGTCGCGCTTCCGGGCAGGACGTCGCGGCCGAACTCCGCGCGGCTGCGGATCGGCTGGACCCGGCCGCTGGCGTGATGGTGCAGGTGGTGTGGTTCGACGCTGGCCCCGCGACGCCCGGCCGGTTGCTGATCGTCGTCCACCACCTCGTCATCGACGGGGTGTCCTGGCGCATCCTGCCCCCTGACCTGGCCGCCGCTTACGAAGGCCGCGACCTGGACCCGGTCCCCACGTCCTTCCGCCGGTGGGCGACGAGGCTGGCCGAGCAGGACAGAACCGACGAAATGCCCCACTGGACACGCCTGCTCGACGGTCCGCAACCGGCCCTCGCCGCGCGCCCCCTGGACCCGTCCCGTGACACCGTCGAGGCCGGGACGCACCGGGTCTCCACGGCGCTGCCGCAAGACGTGGCCTCCGCGCTGCTCACCACGATCCCGGCGGCCTTCCACACCGGCGTCGACGACGTCCTCCTGACCGGTCTGGTCGCGGCGCTCGCCGAGCGGCACGACGGCCTGACCGGCGGCGTCCTGGTGGACGTCGAGGGCCAC
>NZ_JBFAOF010000814.1:0-3343 GCF_040675125.1 Spirillospora sp. NPDC049652
AGCGGCGCCACGCCGCGCGAGGCGACCATCAGGTCGGAGGCGGTGGCGCCGGAGCGTCGCCCTTGATGATGTTGCGGCGGCTCGGCCTGTCCCGAGTCCGCTCGTCCCCCGTACTTGTCACAGCTGAAAAGAATCTCATAGTTCGCCGAGAATTCCCCAGCGGGGTGACCAAGCTGTGAGAAAAGGGGAAAAGGGACCGCCCGCACGCGGGCGGTCCCGCTCCGCCGGCCTCCGACTCCGCCGGTGGCCGGTCAGTCCACCTTCTCCTCCTCGGCGACCTTGTCGGCCAGGTGCGACGGCAGCGGCTCGTACCGCAGGAACGAGCGGTGGAAGCTGCCGGTGCCCTGCGACATCGACCGCAGGTCGATCGCGTAGCGGGTGATCTCCAGCTGCGGGACCTCGGCGCGGATCAGCGTCCGGCCGCCCGGGGCGAGGGACTCGGTGCCGAGCACCCGGCCGCGCCGGGACGTCAGGTCCGACATGACCGCGCCCATGTACTCGTCCGCGATCAGCACGCTGACCTCGTCCACCGGCTCCAGCAGCAGCACCGGGACCTTGGCCGCCGCGTCCTTCAGCGCCAGCGCGCCCGCCGCCTGGAACGCCATGTCGGACGAGTCGACCGAGTGCGCCTTGCCGTCCCGCAGCGTCACCCGGATGTCGACCAGCGGGTACCCGGCGGCGACGCCGCGCTCCATCTGCTGCCGCACGCCCTTCTCCACCGAGGGGATGAACTGCCTCGGGACCACGCCGCCGACGATGCGGTCCACGAACTCGAAGCCCTCCCCGGACGGCAGCGGCTCCACCTCGACGTGGCAGATGCCGTACTGGCCGTGCCCGCCGCTCTGCTTGACGTGCCGCCCGAGCCCCTCGGCCCGCCCGCCGAACGTCTCGCGCAGCGGGACCCGCAGGTCCACCCGCTCGACCTCGACCCCGTACCGGGACGCGAGCCGGTCGATCAGCACGTCCGCGTGCGCCTCGCCCATGCACCACAGCACCAGCTGCCGCGTCTCGGCGTTGTTCTCCAGCCGGAGCGTCGGGTCCTCGGCGACCAGCCGGCCGAGCGCCTGGCCGAGCTTGTCCTCGTCGGCCTTGGACCGGGCCCGGATCGCCACCGGCAGCAGCGGGTCGGGCATCGACCACGGAGCCATGACCAGCGGGTTCGACGGATCGGACAGCGTGTCACCGGTCTCCGCGCGGCTCAGCTTGGCGACCGCGCACACATCGCCCGCCCGGCACTCGGTGAGCGTCCGCTGGGTCTTGCCGAGCGGCGAGCTGAGGGCCCCGACGCGCTCGTCCACGTCGTGGTCCTCGTGCCCGCGGTCGGTCAGGCCGTGCCCGGACACGTGCACCGTGGTGTCGGGGCGCAGCGTCCCGGAGAACACCCGGACCATCGAGATCCGGCCCACGTAGGGGTCGGACACGGTCTTGACGACCTCGGCGACCAGGGGGCCCTCCGGGTCGCACTCGATCCGCCGCGGCGGACCGCCCGCGACCGGGGCGACCTCCGGGCAGGAGTGCTCCAGCGGCGAGGGGAACGCCTCGGTCACGACCTCCAGCAGCTCGGTCATCCCGATGACCGGGCCCGGCTGCTGGCCGTGCGGGACCGACGTGGCCAGCACGGGATAGAAGCTACCCCGCGCGACCGCCTTCTCCAGGTCCTCGATGAGGGCCTTGACGTCGATCTCCTCGCCGCCGATGTACCGCTCCATCAGCGACTCGTCCTCGCTCTCCTGGATGATCCCCTCGATCAGCGAGGCCCGCTGCTCGGCGATCCGGTCCAGGTAGGCGGGGTCCGGCTCGCACTCGACCCGCTCCCCGGAGGAGTAGTCGAGGCACCGCTGCGTCAGCAGCCCGATCAGCCCGGTCAGCTCGTCGCCGTCCGCCACCGGGAAGTAGCAGGGCAGCACACCCTCGCCGAACGCGTCCTGCAGGTGCATCAGCGTGTCGTCGAAGTCGCCGCGCTGCTGGTCGATCTTGGTGACGACGACCGCGCGCGGCAGCGACACGGCCGCGCACTCCTCCCACAGCATGCGGGTGAGCCCGTCGACGCCGTCCACGGCGGAGACCACGAACAGGGCGGCGTCGGCGGCGCGCAGCCCGGCCCGCAGGTCTCCGACGAAGTCGGCGTACCCGGGGGTGTCGATGAGGTTGACCTTCACGTCGCCGTACTCGAACGGGGCGAGGGCGAGGTTCACCGACCGCTGCTGGCGCACCTCGACGTCGTCGAAGTCGCTGACGGTGGTGCCGTCCTCGACCCGCCCGGCGCGCTGGACCACCCCGGTCGCCGCGAGCAGGGCCTCGGTCAGCGTCGTCTTGCCCGCCCCGGAGTGGCCGACCAGCGCGACGTTGCGCACCCTGTCGGGCCGGTCGGCCACCGGTGCCCTGCCGTGGCCTCCCGGGTGGTTCGCTCTGTCCGTCATGACACACCTCCTCGGGCGGACTCCCGCCATGGGAGCCCGTCACGCTCCTTTGGTGGTTCTGCCCGGAGTGAGCGGCGTCACATCCGTCTCCTCACCCTTTCCCGTGTCGGCCCGGATCACAAGGGGGGAGGTGGTATTGATGAGCACTACGATGGGTTCGCCGCGCGGCGCGCGCGGGGCCGCCTCTTCTCTCCCGGCCCCCCGGTTGTGCCCGGCTCTCGAACTCTCGATGATCGGACGGCGATGCTCAACAAACTGCGGCCCGCGCTGGGCCGTGTCCTGACGCCCATCGGACGCGGAGTGGCACGCACCGGCGTGACGCCCAACGCGATCACGGTCGTCGGCACGGCGGGCACCGTGGCCGGGGCGCTGGTCTTCTTCCCCCGGGAGCACTACTTCTGGGGCACGCTGGTGATCACCGCCTTCGTGCTGTTCGACATGCTGGACGGCGCCGTCGCCCGCGTCACGGGCAAGACCTCCCGGTTCGGGGCGTTCCTGGACTCCACCATGGACCGGGTCGCGGACGCGGCGATCTTCGCCGGGCTGATGGCCGGGCTGTCGCGCGGCGGCCAGGACGGCCTCGCCGCGGTCGCCCTGTACTGCCTGGTCGCCGGGGTCGTGGTCTCCTACGCCAAGGCCCGCGCCGAGGGCCTCGGCTACACCTGCAACGTCGGCATCGCCGAGCGGTCCGAGCGGCTGATCATCGCCCTGGTCGCGGCGGGCCTGAACGGCCTCGGCGTGCCCTACGTCCTGACCTTCGCGCTGTGGCTGCTCGCCGTGCTCAGCACGGTCACCGTCGGCCAGCGCTTCGCGACCGTGTACAAGCAGGCCAACGCCCGCCCGGCCGAGCCCCCGGCGCAGTCCGGGCCGCGGCCGCCCGCCGGCCCGGCGCGGGCGTCCGGCCCGCAGGCGCCGGCCGACGG
>NZ_JBFAOF010000815.1:0-3342 GCF_040675125.1 Spirillospora sp. NPDC049652
CGCAGCCGCGCCGCGTCCGCCGATCGTGTGACCCGCGAGCGAGAGCGCGGTGCAGGCGGCGGCGAGGAACAGTCCCCGCGCGCACCGCGGCGCCGCCGCCCCCGGAGTGGTCACGCCCCCACCCTAAGATCAACTCGCTCCGTTCCGCCGGTCACCCCCGCCGATACGCGGCTTCCGGGCCGACCGACCCGGGATGTCCGAGGCGCGTGCGAGGGTGGGCCGCATGCGCACGCTGACCCTGGATGAGATCACCAAGGCCCTGAGGGCGAGCTGGGCGGCCGACACCTGCTCCCCGGACGACCTGGAGCGCGCCCCCTGGACGCCGGACAATCCGGCCTGGGGGCACTGCGACATCACGTCCCTGGTGCTGAACGACTTCTTCGGCGGACGCCTCGTCCGTGGCGAGGTCTTCACCGCCGACGGCGACCCGGTCTGCATGCACTGGTGGAACCTGCTGGACAGCGGCGTCGAACTGGACCTGACCCACGAGCAGTTCCTGGACGGCCAGAAGGTCGTCCGGCAGGAGGTCGTCGAGCGCCCGCGCCCGTACCCGCGCTTCCGCAAGGACGAGTACCTCCTCCTCCGCGACCGCGTGGCCGAACGTCTCGGCTGGTACCCGCTGACCTGACCTTTCCGGGAAGGACGCCTCGGCCCGGTCAGGTGGTGGGGACGTGTTCGAGGATGAGGCGTTCGAAGGCGGCGGCCGAGGCGCGGTAGCGGTCGCGGAGGACCGGGCCCGGCCAGTCGGGCGGCAGGAGGTCGCCGGGCAGCAGCGGGTCGTTCAGCAGGTGGCGCTGGACGGCCGCCGAGACGGTGAACTGCTCCGCGAAGGTGTCGGCCGCGTCGAGGGCGTCCAGCAGGGCGCGGGCGGTGCCGGCCCAGGCCGGGAGGTCCCAGAGGGACGCGGCGAGGTCGGCGGCGGGCCGCTCGGGACGGCCGGTGAGCAGGACGCACTGGTCCTCGACGATCGCCGGGCGGGAGCGGGCGAGGTTGGCCGGGCGGAGCCAGGTGCCTTCGCGGAGCTCGGCGAGGCGCAGGTCGGACATGGCCTGGCGGAGGGCCGCGCGGGCGGCGGCGGGACGGCGCTCGGCGGAGACGACGGCGATCTCCCAGGTGCCGTCCCAGGGGCGGGTGCGGGGTTCGTGCGACTCGTCCTGGCGGCGCTGGCGGGAGAGCAGGCGGTCGGACAGGGCGTACGCGCCGTCGCGCTGGACGAGGTCGCCGGACGCGACCATGCGGGAGAGCGCGACCCGGACGGTGCCCTCGGCGATGCCGAACCGGTCGCCGACGCGCACGAGGTAGCGCGCCGGGAGCCGGGGCGGGTGCACGCCGAGGAGCGTGCTGAGCACGACGGACCGGGCGGTGAGGGGACGCAGTCCCAGGTGGTTCGACATCCTGGGCCGGACCCTACCCTGATTACAGGCTTCCGCCAGGCGTGGGCAGATTGTAATGTCCGATCCGGTGCCGGACGCGGCGCGGCCCCCTCGTACCCTGCGAGAGGTCACCGAACGATGCTCGGAGTGTGGTGCGCATGACGTCCTCCCCGTCCTCTCCGGCCTCCCCGGCCGCACGGCCGGGGCCCGCCTCGGCCCGGACCACGCCGCCGCCCGGCGCGGCCGTGCCCGCCCTCGCCGAGGGGCGCGCGGTGGTCGCGCTCGCCTCGCTGGCCGGGTTCGAGGGCTGCTTCGGCTGCGGCGCGGAGGCCGGGAGCGGGCTGCGGATCCGGCACACCGGGGTCGAGGACGGCGTCATGGCGTGCGAGTTCACCGTGCGGAAAGAGCACCAGGGGGCACCCGGGTTCTGCCACGGTGGGGTGCTCGCCACCGCGATGGACGAGGCGCTCGGCGGGGCCGCCTGGCTGCTCGGCAACCGATATGTCACCGGACGGCTCGAGACCGACTACCTGGCCCCGGTCCCGGTCGGCGCGGACGTCCACCTGCGCGCCTGGTGCACGGGTGTGGACGGGCGCAAGGCGTTCGTGGAGGGTGAGGCTCGGGTGGGCGGGCCGGACGGACCGGTCGCGGTCCGCGCCGCAGGCGTGTTCATCGAGGTTCCGCAGGAGCATTTCGTCCCGCAGGGGAGCTGATCGGCATGAGTGTCCGGGTGGAGCGTGACGGGCCCGTCACGACCGTGGTCCTGTCCCGGCCGGAGGTCCGCAACGCGGTGGACGGCCCCACCGCCGCCGAACTGGCGGCGGCGTTCCGGGCGTTCGACGCCGACGACGAGGCGTCCGTGGCCGTCCTGTGGGGGGAGGGCGGGACGTTCTGCGCGGGCGCCGACCTCAAGGGCATGGTGGAGGGCCGGGCGAACCGCGTCGCCCCGGACGGCGACGGCCCGATGGGCCCGACCCGGATGATGCTGTCCAAGCCGGTGATCGCGGCCGTCGCCGGGCACGCGGTCGCGGGCGGGCTGGAGCTGGCGCTCTGGTGCGACCTGCGGGTCGTGGAGGAGGACGCGGTGTTCGGCGTCTACTGCCGCCGCTGGGGCGTGCCGCTGATCGACGGCGGGACGGTCCGGCTGCCGCGCCTGGTCGGGACGTCCCGCGCGATGGACATGGTCCTCACCGGCCGTCCGGTGGACGCGCGGGAGGCGTTCGACATCGGGCTCGCCAACCGGGTCGTCCCGTCCGGGACGGCGCGCGCGGCGGCCGAGGAGCTGGCCGCCGCGCTCGCCTGCCTGCCGCAGGCGGCCCTGCGCGGCGACCGCCTGGCGCTGCTGCAGGGCGAGGGCCTGCCCGAACGCGAGGCGCTCGCCGTGGAGTACGAGCACGGCGCCGGGTCCCTGGAGGGGGCGCTGGCGGGGGCCGCGCGGTTCGCCGCCGGACGCGGCCGGCACGGGGACTTCTCCGACATCTAGGATCAAGATCAAGTTCGTTCGACGACGGCGACTCCGGCTTCCAGGTCCCGGGCAGGGACCGTCCCCCCGAGGAGCGAGATGACACTGACGGTAGGCGAGGCCGGCAGGGCCCTCGCGACCCCCGCCGCGTACGCCGACGAGGCGCGCTTCCACGAGGCGCTCGCGCTGCTGCGCCGCGAGTCGCCGGTGCACCGGGTCGAGCAGGACGGCTACAACCCGTTCTGGGCGGTCACCAGGCACGCCGACGTGCTGGAGGTCGAGCGCCGCCACGACCTGTTCCGGAACGCGCCGCGCCCGGTGCTCGGCACGGCCGAGTTCGACCGGATGAACAACGCGCGCATCGCCCAGGGCGCCGCGATGCGCACGCTCGTCCACATGGACGACCCCGACCACCGGGTCATCCGGGCGATCGGCGCGGACTGGTTCCGGCCCAAGGCGATGCGCGCGCTCGAACCGCGCGTGCGCGAGCTCGCCCGCCGGTACGTG
>NZ_JBFAOF010000816.1:0-3330 GCF_040675125.1 Spirillospora sp. NPDC049652
GCCGCGCCGTCCAGCACGCGGTCGTCGAACCGGGCCAGGCCGTTCGCGAGGGCGAGCACCGGCCGCGCCACCAGCCGGTCGGCGGCCTGCCCGAGGTAGAACCAGTTCTCCGCGAGCGCCGGGACCGGCAGGCGGACCCGGCGGGACGCCACCAGCACGGCCACCAGCACGGCGAGCCCGCCGGACACCAGCAGTTCGAGGAGCGAGGGGCCCTCCTCGCCGGACGCGCCGAGCAGGTCCTGCCAGGGGCCGAGGACGCCGGGCAGCGCGACGATCCCGAAGCCCGCGCCGACCGCCGCGAGGACGGGCATCGGCAGCACCTCGGCGAGCCCCACCCGCCGGGTGCCCTTCTGCTCGGTGTCGTCCCTGGTCAGGGCGTCCTGCGGACGCCACACCGCGACCAGCGCCCGCACCGAGTAGGCCGCCGCGAGCACGCCCCCGGCGAGGCCCACCGCGGAGAGCGGCGCGGGCGCGGACGCGAGGACCACGTCCTTGGTCACCCACACCGACAGCGGCGGCAGCCCGGCGAGCGCGAGCGCGCCGACGCCGAACGTCACGCCGACCACGCGGAACCGGCGCGCCGAGCCGTGCAGCTCCGCCAGGTCCTTGGTGCCGAGGGCGGTCAGGAACGCTCCCGCCCCGAGGAAGAGGAGGCACTTGACGGCCGCGTGCGCGACGAGCTGGGCCGTCCCGCCCGCGACCGACCCGACGCCCGCCGCGAGCACCATGAAACCGATCTGCGCGCACGTCGACGCGGCGAGCAGCTGCTTCAGGTCGCGCTGCGCGACCGCGACCGCGCCCATCACCAGCGCCGTCAGCGCGCCCACCCACGCCACCAGCGGCTGCGCCCAGTCAGTGCTCGCCAGCAGCGGATGGACGCGCAGCAGCAGGTACGCCCCGGCGGCGACCATCGTCGCCGAGTGCAGCAACGCCGACACCGGGCTCGGGCCCGCCATCGCCCGCGACAGCCAGAATGAGAACGGGAGCTGCGCCGACTTCCCGAGCGCCGCCAGGACGATCCCGGCCGCCACGAGGTCCAGCCAAGGGGACGCCGCGCTCGCCAGCGCGTCCAGCGACAGCGAGTGCGAGCCCGCGACGGCGCACCCCGCCGCGAAGTAGAGGCCGAGGTCACCGGCGCGCGTGGTCAGGAACGCGACGTTCGCCGAGTCCACGCGCTCGCCGTCGTGCCACCAGAACCCGATCAGGGCGTAGGACATCGCGCCCATGACCTCCCAGGCCATGAGCAGCACCGCGAGGTCGGTCGCCGTGACCGTCACGAGCATCGCCCCGGCGAACACCAGCATCAGGCCGAAGAACCGCGCGCGCGGCTCGTCCGGGCCGATGTCCCCCGCCGCGAACAGCAGGACGGCCAGCGCCGCGGCCGCCACGGTCACGACGAGCACCGCCGACAGGCCGTCCACCGCCATGCCCGCCGGAAACCCGGCGAACAGCGGGAACGTCACGTCCGGACGCACGACGGCGGCGGCGACCGCGAGGCCGAGCGCGCCGAGCGCGGCGGCGACGGCGAGGACGGGCGCGAACCGGTCGGCGCGCCTTCCCGCGGGCAGGAGCAGGGCGCCCGCGGCGAGCGGCAGCGCGGGCAGCGCCCAGGCGAGCGCGCTCATCCCTTGAGCTCCGAGGCGTCGTCGGTGACGTCCACGTCACGCGCCCGGAACAGGGCGGTGGCGACCGCGAAGCCCATCGCCATCTCCAGCGCCATCACGGTCACCGCGACGAGCACGAGCACCTGCCCGTCCGCCGATCCGGGCGCCACGTAGAACCAGAACGCGCCCCCGGCGACGACGAGCCCGTTCACCATCAGCTCCAGGCCCATCATCAGCATCACGATCGACTGCTGCGACAACGCCCCGTACAGCCCGACCGAGAACAGCGCGGCCGCCAGCAGCAGGAAGGTCTGCAACGTCATTCGGCACCCCCCTGCCCGCCGTGTCCATGCTCGTGTGTGTCATCGCCGTGCTGGTGAGCCGCAGGCTCGGCTGCGGCATGCCCCGGGTGTTCCGCGTGCCCGGCGTGCTCGGCGTGCCCGGCGTGCCCGGCGTGTTCGCGGGCTTCCGGTTCGGCGCGGTCGTCGTCGTAGCGGCCGCGGTCGGTGGCGAGGACCACCGAGGCGATCATGGTGGCGAGGATGGCCAGGCCCACGACCATCATGACCAGCATCTTCGGACCCATGACGGCCTCGCCGAGCGCGCGGGTCGGGTCGGGCGGCGGCGCGCCCTGCCGCCGGGGCCAGGGGGCGGTGAGCGCCCCGGCGGCGAGCAGGACGAAGACGCCGCCGGAGATGCCGAGCGCGGCGCGGTTGTTGTGCACCATCTTCATCGGCATGAGCCCGGCCGGGTTCATCATGTACATGATCATGAAGACGGCCATCACCAGCATCTCCATGATCATCATCAGCACCACCAGGACGCCCAGGTAGTGCAGGTCGATGAGCAGGAGCACCGCCCCGACGCACAGGAACGACGCCAGCAGGGCGAAGGTCGCGCGCGCCATCGAGTCGACGACGAACACCAGCACGCCCGTGCCCACGGCCGCGAGGGCCAGGATCCAGAACGCCGCGTCACGCAGCATGGCGGTTCCTCCTCACAGCGCGACCACCCCGGTGACCAGCAGTTGCAGCAGCGTGGCGGGGATCAGGACCGTCCACGCGAAGGTCATGAAGCGGTCCATGCGGAGCACCGGCAGGCGGTGCGCCGTCCAGACCAGCGCGGCGAGCACCGCGAGCGTCTTCAGCAGCGCCCACAGCCACGCGGGGAGCAGCGGCCCCGCTCCCCCGCCGAGGAACATGGGGACGGCCGCGGCCGCCGCGACCGCGAGCATCGCGTACCGGCCTGCGAGGAACACCAGCCGGTCGGCCCCGGCCAGCTCGGCCGCCGCGCCGCCCGCGAGGTCGCGGCCGACCGGGGACGACAGCGGTCCCCAGAACGCCATCGCCAGCGCGGACAGCAGGTACACGAGGAACGCGACCGGCATCTGGACCGCGAACCACAGGCCGTCCTGCGCCGCGACGACGTCCCCGAAGCGCAGCGACTCGGCGCCGACCGCGACGGTGATCAGCGCGAACATGTGCGGCAGTTCGTAGGCGAGCCCCTGCGCGATCATCCGGTAGCCGCCGACCAGCGAGTACGCCGAGTTCACGCTCCAGCCCGCCAGCCAGACCCCGGCCCAGACCGCCACCTCCATGGCGTTGAACCACACGATCCCCACCGACATGTCGGACGCCGCGCGGGCGCCGCCGAGCGGCAGGACCGCCGCCGCGAGCACCGCGGCGACCGGCAGCACCAGCACGCCCGCGCGGCGCAGCAGCCGGTC
>NZ_JBFAOF010000817.1:0-3329 GCF_040675125.1 Spirillospora sp. NPDC049652
GGCCCGCGCCGCGCGGTCCTCGGCGCTGCTGGACGGGTTCGACGGAGACGACGAGGCGGTTTTGCGGGTCTGGCTGGCCCGGTTCGACGAGGCGGCCGTCCCCGCCGACCGCGACCGGCCGTCCCGGGACGGGCGGGTCGAGGCGGCCGATCTCGTGCGGGCCGAGCTGACCGGCGTCCTGCTCCAGCTGTACGAGCAGCGCGAGCCGTCCGCGCCGGACGAGCTGGCCGGGATCCTGCTCGATCATGTCGAGGCGGCGTACGAGGTCCACGACCGGAGGCTGGTGGCGAGCGCGGTGGACGGGGCGCTCCGGCGGCATCTCGACGAGCTGTCCGGGTGGGGGGTGGTGGCCGAGCGCGGCGGCGGCCTGGAGCTGACGCCGCTCGGCGTCTGGGGCGTCCGCGAACTGCTGCTCGCCGACGGCTACCGGGCCCCGGTCGTCGGGGCGCTGTCGGAGGCGCCCGCGGACGAGCTGGTGGCCGGGCTCGCCCTGCACCGCCCGGACACCCTGGACGACGAGGTCACCGCCTGGCTGGACGGCCGGGACCAGCGGCAGGCCGGGCGCGAGCTGGTCGCGGTCATGCGCGGCGGGGGAGCGGGCGAGCGCGTGATCGCCGCCGCCGTCCTGGACCGCCTCGGCGTCGCGGCCGAGCCGCCCGTCCGGGACGCCGTGGAGGACCCGGACGTCCGCCCCTACGCGGCGCGCTGGCTGACCGGGCACGGCCTGCCCGCGCCCGAACCCGACCCGGACTGGCTGTTCGTGGACGGCCTCGCCGGACGCCTGGAGACCGCGGACCCCGCCGAGGCGGTCACCGCCGTGCCCGTGCCGCGCGACGTGGCCGCTCTGTGGCGCTGCCACCATCCGGCGACCGCCGCGGTGCTCACCGCGCTCGGCGACCACCACCCCGACCGGGGCACGGCCGAGTCCGCCCGGGCCGCCGCGGCGCGGGCCGCCGCCGTCCGGGCCCGGTCGGCCGCCGGGGGATCATAGGCTGGAGGGTTCGTAGACTGGACCCGTCAGCGCGCCCGGGAGACGCCCGCGCCCGGTAGCGCCCGAGAAACCCGGCGCACCCTTCTGGAAATCCTGGAAACGGAGACCTCCTTGTCCGTCAAGCCCATCCGCCTCTTCGGCGACCCCGTGCTGCGCACCCCTGCCGAGCCGGTCAGGGACTTCGACAAGGAGCTGCGCCAGCTCGTCAAGGACCTCACCGACACGATGATCGACGCGCCCGGCGCGGGCCTGGCCGCGCCGCAGCTCGGCGTCGGCCTGCGGGTGTTCACCTACTACGTCGACGACGTGCTGGGCCACCTGGTCAACCCGTCCCTGGACCTGTCGGACGAGCAGGAGACCGGCGACGAGGGCTGCCTGTCGCTGCCCGGCCTGGCGTTCCCGACCCCGCGCGCGGTGCGGGCCGTCGCCAAGGGCTTCAACATGCACGGCGAGCCGATCACCGTCGAGGGCACGCACCTGCTGGCCCGCTGCGTCCAGCACGAGACCGACCACCTGGACGGGATCATCTTCATCGACCGGATGGACGCCGAGCAGCGCAAGGCCGCGATGAAGGCGATCCGGGAGGCCGAGTGGTTCGGCGACCCGGTCCCGCAGGTCAAGGTGTCCCCGCACCGCACGCTCGGGAAGGCCGTCTGACCATGCGCCTCGTCTTCGCCGGAACGCCCGAGACGTCCGTCCCGTCCCTGCGGGCGCTGCTGGCGTCCTCGCACGAGGTCGCCGCGGTCGTCACCCGGCCGGACGCCCCCGCCGGGCGCGGCCGCAAGCTCGTCCCGAGCCCGGTCGCGCAGGCCGCCGAGGAGGCCGGGATCGAGGTGCTGAAGCCCGCCAAGGCGTCCGACCCCGAGTTCCTGGACCGGCTGCGCGCGATCTCCCCGGACTGCTGCCCGGTCGTCGCCTACGGCGCGATCCTGCGCCCCACCGCGCTGGAGATCCCCCGGCACGGCTGGGTGAACCTGCACTTCTCGATCCTGCCCGCCTGGCGCGGCGCGGCCCCGGTGCAGCGCGCGATCCTGCACGGCGACGACATGACCGGCGCGGCCACCTTCCAGATCGAGGAGGGCCTGGACACCGGCCCGGTCTTCGGGGTGCTGACCGAGCCGATCCTGCCCACCGACACCACCGGCGACCTGCTCGGACGGCTCGCCGTCGCGGGCGCCTCGCTGCTGGTCGACACCATGAGCGGCATCGAGGCCGGGGTGCTGGAGCCCCGCCCGCAGCCGTCCGAGGGCGTCTCGCACGCCGCCAAGCTCACCCCGGAGGACGCCCGCGTCGACTGGACGTCCCCGGCCCTGCGCGTCGACCGGCTCGTCCGGGCCTGCACGCCCGCGCCCGGCGCGTGGACGACGTTCCGCGACACCCGGCTGAAGCTGTTCCCGGTCCGTCCCGTCCCGGACGCCGCCCGGGACGGCGGCCCGCTCGCGCCCGGCGCGCTGCGCCCGGGCAAGAACGAGGTGCTGGTCGGGACCGCCACGCACCCGGTCGCGCTCGGCGACGTCCAGCCGCAGGGCAAGCGCCGCATGCCCGCCGCCGACTGGGCGCGCGGGCTCTCCCTCACCGACAAGGACACGCTCGCCTGATGCCGCCCACCCGCCACCACCGCGGCCGGACCAACGCCAACCGCCGCCCGGACGGGCCGCGCCGCACCGGCCGCCCGCAGGACCTCGTCCGCCGCACCGCGTTCGACGTGATCCGGGCCGTGGACACCCGCGACGCCTACGCCAACCTGCTGCTGCCGGCGCGGCTGCGCGACCGCGGCCTGACCGGCCGGGACGCCGCCCTGGCGACCGAGCTGACCTACGGCACGCTGCGCGGCCGCGGCACCTACGACGCGATCCTCGCGCTGTGCAGCGACCGCGAGCTGCGCCGCATCGACCCGGCGCTGCTGGACGTCCTGCGGCTCGGCGCGCACCAGGTGCTCGCGACCCGGATCCCGCCGCACGCGGCCGTCGGCACGACCGTCGACCTGGCGCGCGACGTCACCGGGCCCGGCATGTCCAAGTTCGCCAACGCGGTGCTGCGCAAGGTCGCCGGGCGCGACCTGGACGGCTGGCTGGAGATCGTCGCGCCGGACGACATGGACGCCACCACCCGGCTGTCGGTCCGGCACAGCCACCCGAAGTGGATCGTGTCGGCGCTGCGCGACGCGCTCGGCCCGGAGCGGGACGAGACCGACGCGCTGCTGGCCGCCGACAACGCCCGTCCGCGCGTCACCCTGGTCGCCCGGCCGGGCCGCGCCACGCTCGCCGAGCTGGAGGGCGCCGAGCCCGCGCCCTACTCGCCGGTCGGGGCCGTCCTGCCGGACGGCGACCCGGCGGTG
>NZ_JBFAOF010000818.1:0-3325 GCF_040675125.1 Spirillospora sp. NPDC049652
CTCCTTCCCTGCCACTCTCAGCCGCTCACACTCGGCCGGATCTTCGCCGCGCTCGGCCTGCTCGCCCGCCCGGACGTCGTGGAGGTCCAGCGCGCGGACCTGGTCGGCGAGCACCTCGGCGCGACCGCGCTGAAGACCAACCGGGTGGTCGATTCCGCGCTCGGCGGCGTGCTGTTCGTGGACGAGGCGTACTCGCTGGTCAACCCCGGTTACGCGGGCGGCGACGCGTTCGGCGCGGAGGCCGTCCAGACGTTGCTGAAGCGCGCCGAGGACGACCGTGACCGCCTGGTCGTCATCCTCGCCGGATACCCCGGCGACATGGAGCGGTTCCTGGCGTCGAACCCGGGCCTGGCGTCCCGGTTCGGCGAGCGCGTGGACTTCCCGTCCTATGGCCCGGACGAGTTGCTCCGCATCGCGCAGCTCATCGCGCGTCAGGGCGGCGACGTCTGGGCGGAGGCGGCGCTGGACGACCTGGCCATGGTCTTCCAGCGCGCGGTCGGCCTCGGCCGCGTCGACGAGCTCGGCAACGGGCGCTTCGCCAGGACCCTGTACGAGAAGGCGTGCGCCGTCCGCGCGCTGCGTGCCGCCGCGCTCGGCGACGCGGCGACGGCGGCCGACCTCACGACCCTCACCGCCGACGACGTCCACGACGCGCTCGCCGAGCTCACCCACCGGCTATCCCGAATGTGGTGAGATCGTCCGTATGGAGACGGTGACCTGGGGGCAGGTTCTCGCCTGGCGCATGCGCCGGCAGCACATCGACACGGTGGCCGACGCGTCCGCCGTCGAGGTCGCCCGGCGGCTCGCGGGCGTCCAGGCGCAGGTGGCGTCGGCCGCGGACCTCGCCGTCCGAATCCGGCAGCGCGATCCCGAGCGCCTCGCCGGTCCGATCGCCGCGGGCGCCCTGGTCAAGACCTGGGCGATGCGCGGCACGCTGCACCTGCTGCCCGCCGACGACGCCCCCGCCTACCTGGCCCTGTGCGGCGCGGCCCGCATCTGGGAGAAGAAGAGCTGGCAGAAGAACTTCGGCGCGACCCCCGATGACGTCGAGGCGATCGCCGAGGCCGCCCGCTCCGCCCTCGCCGCCGGGACGCCCCTCACTCGCGAGGAGCTGACCGCCGCGATCGTCGCGGAGACCGGCTCGTCCCACCTCGCCGACGTCCTCGGCTCGGGCTGGGGCATGCTGCTGAAGCCGCTGGCGTGGACGGGCGTCCTGTGCCACGGCCCGTCCCAGGGATCCCGTGTCACCTTCACCCGCCCGCCCTGGACGACCCTGCCGCCCGTCGAGGACGCCGCCCAAGCCGTGCTCCGGGCTTTTCCTCGCCGCCCACGGACCGGCGACCCCCGACACCTTCGACGCCTGGCTTCTGCGCAAGGGCAACCGCAAGAAGGACGTCCGCGCCTGGTTCGACGCCGCCGACCTGGCTCAGGTGGACGTCGAGGGCGCCCCGATGTTCCTGCTGCCCGAGCACCTGGACGAACTGCTCGACACCGCGCCGTCCACGTCCGTCCGGCTGCTCGGCCCGTTCGACCAGTACATCCTGGCGGGCGGCACCGGCTCGGCCCACCTCGTCCCGCCCGCGCGCCGCTCCGAGGTCAGCCGCACGGCCGGCTGGATCTCCCCGGTCGTCCTGCACGAGGGCCGCGTCGCCGGAGTCTGGGACGTCGCGACCCCTGCGGCGGCGCCCACCCTCTTCGAGGACGTCCCGTCCGCCGCCCTCGCCACCGAACTCGACCGCGTCCGCGCCCTGTTCAGCTGAGCCGGAAGCGGACCGTGTCGCCTGGGCGGAGCTGCGCCGCCACGGGGATGTCGCGATGCCGGACGACCGCGATGACGGGATAACCGCCCGTCGTCGGATGGTCGGCGAGGAAGAGGATCGGCTCCCCGTTCGGGGGGACCTGCAGAGCGCCGGTGACCATGCCCTCGCTCACCAGCTCGCCCGCCCGCGCGCGCACGAGGCGCGGCCCGTCGAAGCGCACGCCGACGCGGTTGCCAGCCGGGGTGACGGTGTACGGGGCTGAGGTCAGAACGCTCAAGGCGTCCGGGACGAACCAGTCGTCGCGCGGACCGGGGACGATGCGGAGGACCGGCGCGTCAGGAAGGGGCGGGACAGGCGCGAGATCCACGCTGACCGGGGTATCGGCCCTCCCGACCGGGAGGCGCACGCCGGGGGACAGCGGGGCCGGACCCACGTGGGAGAGCAGATCGGTGGACCGGCTACCGAGGACCGGATCGCAGGCCAGACCGCCTCTGACGGCCAGGTAACTGCGCAGGCCGCGCGCCGGCGTCCCCAACTGGAGCGTGCCGCCCTTCGGGACGTGGACGGGAGCGTTCATGCCCTGCGGACGGTCGTTCAGACGGAGGTCCAGGGGAGCGCCCGTGACCGCGATCCAGGCGGGGGAGTAGAAGAGCAGAGCCGCGTTGCCGAGCGTGAACTCGATACCCGCCGCGTCCTCGGTGTTGCCGACGAGGCGGTTCGCCAACCGCAGCGACGGCTCGTCCGCCGCCCCCGAACGCGGGACGCCGAGGTGGGCGTATCCGGGACGGCCGAGGTCCTGGACGGTGGCCAACGGCCCCGGACGGACGACCTCGATCACCGCTCCCGCTCCCGCTCAAATACGAACCGCACCTTCAACCCGGGGCGCAGCAACGACGGCGGATCGCGGTGGACGTCCCACATCGTGAGATCGGTGTGCCCCAGCAAACGCCACCCACCCGGCGACGGCGACGGATACACCGCCGCATACGGACCCGCGATCGCCACCGACCCCGCGGGCACCGACGTCCGCGGCGACGCACGGCGCGGGACGTGCAACTTCTCGTCCAGGCCGGTCAGATATCCGAAACCGGGCGAGAAGCCCAGATAGGCCACCGAGTACTCGGCGGCGGCGTGCCGCTCGACCACCTCCCGGACGCTCAGGCCGGTCAGCTCGGCGACCTCGGCGAGATCCTCCCCGTCGTACCGGACCGGGATCTCGACCGGTGGCGCGTCCTCCGCGTCTGCCTCACCCGGCTCCACCGCCGCCACCCGCGCGGCGAGCCGGTCCAGGTCGCAGCCGTCCGGCTCGGCGACCACCAGGACCGTCCGCTCGCCCGGGACGATGTCGGTGACGCCCGCGAACGCCGCGTCCCGCAGCGCGCGGTGCAGGCGGTGCGAGTCGTCCAGGCCGGACGTCTCGACCAGCAGCCCGCCGTCGCCGGCCCGCCGGACCGTCCTCACGCGAACGGCCCCAGGCGAACCCCTGCGGCCGCCAGCGCGGCCCGCACACGTCGGGCCAGCTCCACCGCCCCCGGCGTGTCGCCGTGCACGCACATCGACCGGGG
>NZ_JBFAOF010000819.1:0-3320 GCF_040675125.1 Spirillospora sp. NPDC049652
CGACCTGGCTGGACGCGTTGACCAGCGCGGCCGCCAGGCCCGCCTTGTCCGCGGGGACCCCGGCGTTGGCGGCGGTGGTGACCGCGACGAACACCAGGGCGAGGCCCACGCCGACGACCAGCAGGCCCGGCAGCAGGTCCCGCGCGTAGCTCCCGTCCACGGGGACCTGCGCGAGCAGCCACATGCCCGCCGCGCCGACCAGCAGCCCGGCGATGATGAGCGGCCGGGTGCCGACCTTGGGGATCAGGCCCGCGGTCACGCCGGAGCCGATGCCGACCGCGGCGGTGAGCGGCAGGTACGCCAGGCCGGTCTTGACGGGCGAGTAGCCGAGCACCGACTGCATGTAGAGGCTGAGGAAGAAGAACATCGCGATGAAGCCGGCCATGGCGACGAACTGCGCCACGTCGGCTCCCGGCAGGCCCCGGATCCTGAAGATGGACAGCGGGAGCAGCGGGTTCCGGCTGCGGGCCTCGTTGACCACGAACGCCGCCAGCAGGACCAGCGCGCCGGCGAGCGCCAGCCACGTGCGGGCGGTGTCCCAGCCCTTCTCCGGCGCTTCGACGAGCCCGTAGACCAGCAGCAGCATCCCGCCGGTGGCGAGCGCGGCGCCGGGCAGGTCGAAGCTCCGCAGGGACGCCTTGCGCGCGTCGTCGGCGAGCAGCCACAGCGCGCCGGTGACGATGACCACGACCGCGGGCGGGTTCACCCACATGACCCAGCGCCAGCCGGGGCCGTCGGTGAGCGCGCCGCCCGCGAGCACGCCGATGGCCGAGGCGGCCCCGGCGACGCCGCCCCACACGCCGAGCGCGGTTGCGCGCTCCCGGCCGACGAAGGCGGTGGTGAGCGCCGACAGGGCGGCCGGGGACATGAGCGCCGCGCCGAGTCCCTGCGCGAGCCGGGCGGTGATCATCGTCTGCTCGTTCTGGGCGAGGCCGCCGACGATGGAGGCGAGCCCGAACACCACGGTCCCGGTCACCAGGACGCGGCGGCGTCCGAGCAGGTCGGCGAGCCGGCCGCCGAGCAGCATGAACCCGCCGTAGGTGAGCAGGTAGCCCGACGGCACCCACTGCAGGGACTGCTGGGAGAAGTCGAGGTCGTCCCGCATGGCGGGCAGGGCGACGTTGACGATGGACGCGTCGATGAGGTCGATGAAGGCGACCAGGCACAGCAGCGCCAGGACGACCTTGCCCCGGCCGGTGCCGAGGAATCCGAGCCGGCCTGGGCCGGCCGGGACGGGTGGGGGTTGCGTCATATCCGTGTTCCTTGTCGGCTGGGATTCTCGTGCGGCCGTCCGGGACGGGCCGGGTCGCGCGAGCGGCGGTGGCGCCGCGTTCACCTCCCTGACTTCGCCGCGAGGCCATCGGTGACCGGTCCCGCGTGTGACGATCGACACATGCGGCACGGACGGGGATGAATCGGGCGATGGGTTCGGTCGAGACCTCTCGATGTCGCGGACCCGCGGCTGCGCGAAATCAGGTGGGCCTGCGCGGCGACAGGCAGGCTCTGTGACTTAGTTCACAATCGAGCCTCGTCACGGCGGACCGGCGGGGCGGGTCAAGGCGATTAACCGCACAGACGTTCGGACGGAACCCAGCGAGCCCGTCCCATCGCCCCCGGGCGCGCACGGCCCGGGGGCATGCGATCCCGGGCACGCACCACACCCGCCCGCACCCGCACACGGACGAACGCCGGACAGCCCGGCGCGTCCGGCCGACCGATCCCCGCCCTGTCCTCCTCCTGTGAGAAGCCCATGACCGACACCTCAGCAACCCGGCTTTCCGAGACCCCGCAGCCGCCGCCCGCACCCCTCCCGCCGTCCCGGTGGAACGGCTATGTCGCCTTCGTCACCGGGCGGCGCGCCAAGTGGGCGGTGCTGGCGGCCTGGGCGCTGATCCTGATGATCGCCGGCGGCTTCGCGGCCAAGATCGCCGACGTCCAGGACAACGACCCCGCCTCGTGGCTGCCCGCCGACTCCCAGTCCACCCGGGCCGTGCGCATCGCCGAGCGGCACTTCGCCGAGAAGGACCGGGCGACCGCCGTCGTCGTCTACACCCGCGACGGCGGGCTCACCCCCGCCGACCTGGCCAAGGTGGACGGCGACCGCGCCGCGACCACCGGCGCCACCGCGGCGACCAGGTCCGCCGACGGCAAGTCCGTGCTGTTCAGCGCGCCCGTCCCGATGGCTTCCAACGACAACGGCGTGCTCGGCGACGCCGTCGACCGGCTCCGGCGGACCACCGCGAAGACGGCGCCGCCCGGACTGGACATCCGCGTCACCGGGCAGGCCGGCACCATCGCCGACTACATCGAGGTCTACTCCGGCATGGACGGCGTCCTGCTCGGCGTGACCCTCGGCATCGTCACCCTCGTCCTGCTGATCACCTACCGCAGCCCCGTGCTGTGGCTGGTCCCGCTGCTGGCGACGTTCTTCGGCACGTGGATCGCCACCGGCGTGGTCTACCTGCTCGCCAGGTACGCCGACCTCAGGGTGGACGGCCAGTCCAGCTACATCCTGACCGTCCTCGGCCTCGGCGTCGGCACCGACTACGCGCTGCTGCTCATCGCCCGCTACCGCGAGGAGCTCGGACGCCGCGCCGACCGGCACGAGGCCATGGCGCACGCGCTGCGCCGCTGCCTGCCCGCGGTCGCCGCGTCCGCCGGAACCGTCGCGATCGCCGCCCTCTGCCTGGTCTTCGGGAAGATGAACAACACCCAGGGCCTCGGCCCGGTCGTCGCGGTCGGCGTCGCCGTCGTCTGCCTGGCCGCCACGTCCCTGCTGCCCGCGATGCTGGTCTGCCTCGGCCGCTGGGTGTTCTGGCCGAGAAGGCCCATCGCCGCCACCGCGTCCGCCACCGCGTCGGCGACCGTTCCCGCCGCCGCGCCCGGGTCGGGGCCGTGGCGGCGGGTGGCCGCCACCGTCGACGCCCGTCCGCGCCTGGTCTGGGTCGGCTCGGCCGCCGTCCTCGCCGTCCTCGCCGCCGCCTCGTTCACCCTCGAGTCCGGGCAGACCCTCGACGAGCAGTTCACCAAGACCACCGACGCCGTCGCCGGGCAGCGGCAGATCGCCCGGCACTTCCCGGCCGGGTCGTCCGAACCCGCCGACGTCTACGTCGCCGACGCCGCGGCCGGGACGGTGCTGGCGACCGTCGGCAAGGTCCCCGGCGTGACGAGCGCGGCCCAGGACCGCTCGGCGGGCGGCTACGCCCACCTGGCCGTCGTCCTCGCCGACCCGCCCGACACCACGGCCGCCCGGGCCACCGTGAACCGGGTCCGCGACGCCGTGGCGGGCAGCGGGGCCGTCGTCGGCGGCCAGACCGCCG
>NZ_JBFAOF010000820.1:0-3318 GCF_040675125.1 Spirillospora sp. NPDC049652
CGACGGCGAGCGCCATCGGGTCGCGCGTCAGCGTCAGCGCGAGCAACGGCAGCGCGGCCAGCGTCACCCCGTCGCCGAGCGAGGACACCGTCTGCGCGGCCCACAGCCGTCCGAACCCGGCCGGCAACCCCTTCGCGCGCGATGTCATTCGGTGTCCCCCTCGGCCTGCTCGCGCGAGGCCGGCCGGAACAGCGCGAAGGCGAGCGACGCGTCCGGCGCGGACGGATCCGACAGTTCCCGGTACTCGTCCGCCAGCGCCCGCAGCCGCGCTCCCAACTCCGCGAACTGCTCGTCGTTGAGCCGCAGGTGCGCCATCCGCACGTGCCGCTCGCCCTCCACCGGGGCCGCCTCCAGGTCGGCCACCGCGTGCCGCATCACCACGTCCGGCTGCCCGGCCGCCGGGTCGGGCAGCACGATCGACCGGGCCGCCATCGCGTAGTACCGCTCGGTGACCCCCCGCACCTTGCGCGTCCGCACCACCTTCACCAGGCCCGCCCGTTCGAGCAGCCGCACGTGGTAGCTGGAGCTCCCCTTCGCGAGGCCTACCCGCTCGGCGATCTGCGTGATCGTCGCCGGTTCGAAGCGGAGGACGGCCATGATCCGATGCCGGGTGAGGTTGGACACCGCGCGCAACTGCTCATCGGTGGTGACGTGCACCGTCTCAGGAAGATCATCCGTAGCCATGCGGCCAATGGTCAACGTTTCTTGACCATTGCGCAAGGGGTTTCCCGGATCGGTTGCGCGGTGCGCGCGACGGCCGTCCGACTCTTCTCCGAACGCACCTCATCGGACGCCTGGAGATCATCAGGGCACGGAACGTCCTCCCGCCGCGGGTTCGGCGACGGTACCGGCGGGCGGGGGAGCCGGCCGCCGGGTCAGGAGGCGGGGGAGCGGCGGCGGGCGCGGAAGGCGGCGACGTTGGTGCGGTTGGCGCACGTCTCGGAGCAGAAGCGGCGGCGGCCCGCGCGGGACGTGTCGGCGTAGACGTGCAGGCAGTCGGGGGCGGCGCAGACGCCGGTGCGGCCGATGCCGTAGGAGCAGACGAGCTCGGACAGGTGCATCAGCGTCGTCGAGCGGAAGCGGAGCGGGAGCTTCGCGGACGGCGGGGCGTGGTGCAGGTGCAGGCCGAGGCCGTCGTGGTCGGACAGGTGCGGGTTGGTCGGGGTCCGTTCGAGCAGGGCGTTGAGGACGGCGACGGCCGAGGGCAGGTCGGGCGCCTCGAAGAACGGGCGCAGCTCCCGCCCCCACGCGCGGTACTCGCCGGCGGTCGCCGGATCGAAGTCCTGCCAGACGAAACCGTTGACGCGCAGGATGCGGCGCAGCGCGTCCGGGCCGTCGTCACCCTCCGGGACGGTGACGGCGTTCACCAGCGCGACCGCGGCGGCGACGCCGTGGCTGCGGTATCCGGTGATCTTCATGGGCTGGGAGACCTGCCTGTCGCGGTGTCGGCTGCGGGCTGGCACCGAGGTTATCCCGTCCGCCCGCCCGTCGCGTGGGGCTCAGTGGCGCCACCGGGTCGCTTCGGTGATCTGCTCCGGGGACGCCTGCGCGAACAGCTCGATCTCCCCGCGCCGGACGGCCGCGACCGTGTCGATGACCTCCGGGCCGAACGCCTCGGCGAGCACCTCGTCCCGCTCGAACGCCGCGACCGCCTCCTCCAGCGACTCGGGCAGGGCCTCGATGCCGAGCCGGATGCGTTCGGTGTCCGACAGCGTGGCCGGGTCGACCGCCACCGGCTCGGGCAGCGACGCCTTCCCGGCGAGTCCGGCGCGGCCCGCCGCGAGCAGGGCGGCGAGCGCCAGGTAGGGGTTTGCCGCCTCGTCGAAACACTTGACCTCGATGTTGGCCGCCCGGCCCCGGTCACCGATCGCGCCGGTGACCAGGCGCAGCGCGGCCTCGCGGTTCTCCAGCCCCCAGCAGCCGTACACGCCCGCCCAGTGCGACGGGATCAGCCGCAGGTAGCTGGCGACGGTCGGCGCGCCCACCGCGAGCAGCGCGGGCAGGCGGCCGAGGACGCCCGCGGCGAACGCCTCGCCCTCGACCGTCAGCCCGAACGGCTCGTGCCCGCCGGACATCGCGTTGACCGGGCCCTCCGCGGGGTCGTCCCGCCACAGGCTGAGGTGGACGTGCCCGCCGTTGCCGACCGAGTCCGCGACGACCTTGGGGGAGAACGACGCGACCATGCCGTGGTCGAACGACACGGCGCGGATCGTCTCCCGGACGAGGACGGCGGTGTCGGCCGCGCCGACCGGGTCCTCGGCGGCGACCGACAGCTCGTACTGGCCGGGCGCGTACTCGGGATGAAGCTGCTCGACGTGGACGCCGGTCCGGTCGAGCGCGCCGAGCAGGTCGCGCAGGTAGCCGGACAGCTCGGTGAGCCGCGTCATGCCGTAGGCGGGGCCGTTGCACGCGGGCGTGAACCCCTCGCCGTCGCCGTCCGACAGGCACCACTCGATCTCGAACGCGGCGCGCACCGACCAGCCGAGGTCCGCGAGCCGCTCGACCTCCCGCGCGAGCACCGCGCGGAAGTCCAGCGGGTGGACGGTGCCGTCCTGGGTGAACCGGCCGGCCGGCGCCCACGCCCAGCCGGGCAGGGCCGCGAGCCGGACGAGCCGGTCGAGGTCGGGGTGCAGCCGCAGGTCGCCGACCGGGCCGCCGGAGTACCGCCCGGACACGACCGAGTCGTCCAGCAGGAACACGTCGAAGCAGGGCGACATGCCGACGCCCCACGCCGCCGCGTGCTCCAGCCGCGGCACCGGCACGGTCTTGACCCGGGTGATGCCGCTGGTGTCGACCCAGCCGAGGACGACCCCGGCGAGGTCGTCCAGCTCGGCCGCGAGGCGTGCGGCGTGGGCCGCCGACCGCTCCCGCCCGCCGGCGTCCAGGGGCTGGAACGCCCGCCGCGCCGCCCCGCCGTCGTTCCGTTCCACGCCCTGCTCCCATCCCTCGTCCACGCCTGCCGCCTCGTCCCGCCGAGCGTCCCGCCGCGTGCGGACGTGCCGGCACGCGGTGCGGACGCGGGGCGCCCGCGGGCCGCCCGGGCGTGGTGCGGATGCCGGGTGCCGCACGGCCGCAATTACGCATCGTAGGCTCGCCATGACCGTATGACGAGGGAGGCGCGATGCTCGACGACGACATTCCCCCGCTGATCGACCACCACTGTCACGGCGTGGTCCGCCGCGACCTCGACCGGGCCGGGTTCGAGGCCCTGATGACGGAGGCGGACGGGCCGGGCCCGCTCGGCGGGACCCTCTTCGACTCGCGGGTCGGGCTGGCCGTCCGGCGGTGGTGCGCGCCCGTCCTCGACCTGGCCCCGCA
>NZ_JBFAOF010000821.1:0-3315 GCF_040675125.1 Spirillospora sp. NPDC049652
CGGCGGCGAGGCGCAGGCGGCCGACCGGCGGCCCGTCCGGGCGAGCAGGTCGGCGTCCCAGTCGGCCTCCAGGGCGAGCAGGTCGCCGGCGTGCCGGCGGTCCTGCCAGACGACGGCCGGGGCGAGCGGGCGGCCGGTCTCGCCGTCCCAGAGGACGGCGGTGGCGCGCTGGGTGGACAGCGCGACGGCCGTGACCTCGACGCCGTCCGCGTGCGCGGCGGCCAGGGCCTCCCGGCAGACCGCCAGGGTGGCGGTCCAGATCTCGGCGGCGTCCTGCTCGACCGAGTCGTGGTCGGGGTGGTCCACGCCGATCGGCCGGTAGACGACGTGCGCCACCGAGCCGTCCTGGCGGACGACGCCCGCCCGGGTCCCGGTGGTGCCCTCGTCGACGGCCAGCACGCCCGGGCGCCGCGGCGCGCGGCCCGGGACGGGGGTGATGCTCGGCGACATCGTGCGGACCCCTCCTTCGTGGGGTGGGGCCGCCGGTCCGGACGGACCGGCGGATCTGACGGAACAGGGCTGTGCTGGGGGCCGCGCTCACGAACCGGGCAATACCCACCTCGGCTCGCGGCTACGGCCACGCGGGGGCCGGGATACGGCCCCGGAGATACCGCCCCGGGGATACGGCCGGGGATCCCGGCCTGGGGTGCCCGCGCGGGACGATCCGGGCGAGGCGCCCGCGCGGGCGGTCCGGGAGAGCGGTCCGTGGCGGGCGCCCGCGCGGGGCGGCGGTCCGGCACGAGCGGCCGGACGGTCCGCGCCCGCCCGGGCGCCGCCGGATCAGCTCGCGGCGGGCGCCGGGGCGAGGTCGCCCGGGGCGGGCTGCTCGTCCTCGGCGACGGCCCGGGTCGGGTCCCACTTGACCAGCAGGCAGGTGACGAGCCCGGTGAGCGGCACCACGGCGAGGACCAGGAAGGTGTGGCCGAGCCCGATGCCGTCCTTGATCTGCGGGAACAGGTACAGGCCCACGACGCTGCCGAAGCTGCCGATCATGCCGGTCACGCCGGTGCCGAGCGCCCGCACCTCGCTGTGGTAGGACAGCGCGGCGATCGACTTGCCGTTCGCGCCGGGCCCGGCCGAGTGCGCGAAGATGAACAGCACCGGCAGGATGAACGCGAACCAGGTCGGGACGTGCCCGAAGGTCAGGCCCATGACGACGAGCACGACCAGCACGATCGCGAACCCGGCCGCCGAGCTCAGCCGCAGCCCCATCCGGCGTCCGATGTACGCCGACAGCAGGCCGCCCGCGATGCCGAACGCGTTGAAGACCATCGAGCCGACGGTGGCCTTCTCGAAGCTCTCCCCGAAGATCGCCAGGCTGATCACCGGCAGGTACCAGCCGACCGCGAAGTACTGCATGGCCTGGTCGAGGGAGATGACCGAGGACAGGACCGTGCGGGGCAGGTAGCGGCCGCGGAACAGCACGCCCGCCTGCCGGAACCCGACCGCCGGGCGGGCGTCCGCCGCGCCCCGGTCCTCCGGCTCACCGGCCTCGGCCTTGATCCCGTACAGCCGTCCGAGGTTGCGGACCGCGTCGGCGAGCCGGCCGCGGCTGGCCAGCCAGGACGGGCTCTCGATCAGGAACTTGAGCTGGCCGAGGAAGAGCACGAGGGCGAACACGCCCGCGGAGCCGACCGACCAGCGCCAGATGTCCGGGCCCGCGTCGAGCTTGAAGAACAGCAGGGTGAGGGCGAGGTTGCCGGTGGTCGCGATGTACCAGATGCCCTGCCAGAGGTTGAGCCGCCCGCCGAGCTTGGCCGGGGTGTACTCGGCCAGCAGCGCCATCGCGACCGCGAAGTCGATGCCGTAGGCGACGCCGACCAGGACGCGGCCCAGCCAGACGGTGGTGAAGTCGCCCGCGAACGCGGCGAGCAGCGCGCCGCCCAGCGCGAACAGCTTGGCGGCCAGCAGCGGGGGGACGCGGCCGATCCGGCTGGCCAGCCAGCCGCCGATCGGGTTGAACAGGATGGCGAGCGCGGGCGCGGTGGCCGTGAGGATCGACACCTGGTCGGTGCTCAGGTGCATCTGCTTGGTCATCGGGGCCAGGCCCGCGCTCAGCGCGGCGTTGGAGTAGGCGTCCAGGAAGAGGCCGCCGAACACCAGGAGCCAGACCAGCTTCGCGCGGCCGGTGATCCTGCCGTGCCCGTCGATGAGCGCTGCGATGTCTTTGACGCCGCGGACGAGGGGGTGGTGCGCCATACGACCTGCCTTCGGGGTAACTGCCCGTCGGGGGGTACGTCAGCGCTTGAGGGCACGGCGAAGCCACCGACAGGTGGTCTTCGTCTGTGCCTGTCAAACAATGTCCGGATGCTAGGAAAGCGTTAACTCTCCTGTCAAGCGCCGCTTACCTGCGAATCAGCGGATCATCCCTGCCAGAAGACACCGATCCGGTCGGGATCGCCCTACAGGTGGGCGATCGCCTGCCCCGAGCCGCCGCGGAATTTCCGTCCCCCGGGGCGGAGGTTCCCGGCCCGAGGTCATCCGAATGACGGAGGGGCGGCTCTGCCGATCCCATGCACCCGTTCCGCTTCCGCGCGCCGAGCGTGGACGCGTGAAACGCCTGCCCACTCTCCCGGCCCTGCCGCCGGGTGGCCGCGCCGCCACCCGCGCCGACCCGACATGATGATCACCCGGCGCGGGCGCCGGGCGCGTTCGCGCTCACCGCCCCCCGTACCCGCGATGCCCACCGCAACCGGAAGGACCGAGCCATGTCCGCCGACGAGAGGCTGATCAAGGCCGCCGCCCAGGGCGACGCGCCCGCCGTCCGGGACGCCCTGACCGACGGGGCCGACACCGAGACCCGCGACGCGCGCCGCCGCACCCCGCTGCTCCTGGCGGCCGCCGCCGACCACGTGGAGGCGGCGGAGGTCCTGGTGGCCGCCGGGGCCGACCCGGACGCGCAGGACGACCAGCGCGCCAGCGCGTTCCTGGTCACCGGGGTGACCGGCAGCGTGGCGATGCTGCGCGCCCTGCTCCCCGCCCGGCCCGACCTCACCCTGACCAACCGGTACGGCGGCGTCGCCCTGATCCCCGCCTGCGAGCGCGGCCACGTGGACTACGTCCGCGAGGTCCTGAAGACCGGCATCGACGTGAACCACGTCAACGACCTGGGCTGGACGGGCCTGCTCGAAGCGATCGTCCTCGGCGACGGCACGGAGCCCTACCGGCGGATCGTCCGGCTCCTGATCGACGCCGGCGCGGACGTGGACCTCGCCGACGGAGAGGGCGTCACCCCGCTCCAGAACGCCGAACGCCGCGGCCGGCGCGAGATCGCCGCCCTCCTGCGGGCCACCGCCGCCTGGTCGAGGACGACCT
>NZ_JBFAOF010000822.1:0-3309 GCF_040675125.1 Spirillospora sp. NPDC049652
CCTGCGCCGCGCCGTAGGTCGCGACGTGCACCGCGCCCTCCGGCCGCCACACCGGCAGGCCCATGTCCACCAGCACCGCGTCCGGACGGGCCGCCAGCAGCGCGGTCGCCAGCTCCCGCTGGCCCGGGTGCCGGTGCGCGTCGCGCAGCACCACGACCAGACCGCGTCCGGTGGCACGTTCCAGCACGTCGCCGGCCTCCTCCGGGGTGCCCTCCGCCCGGACGGCGTCGGCGGCCCACGCCCACAGCCCCCACGGCGTCGGGCCGACCGCGATGTTGCCGTCCGAGGCGAGCTGGACGACCAGCGGCGCGGCGGGGAAGGCGGGCAGGTCGCCGGTGACCCGCACGGCGCGGCGCGCCGCGTCCAGCCCGACGGCCCGGTCCACCGGCACGGGGGCGCTCTCGGCCAGCCAGTCCTTCAGCGCGCCGGTGCGGGCGGCGGCGTCCGCCAGCCGCTCCAGCGGCAGCCGCCCGGACGCGACCGCGTCCTCGACGGCGGCCAGCACCGCCAGCACCGTCTCGTGCTGCTCGCGCGGGCCGAGGCAGAGCAGGTCGGCCCCCGCGAGCAGGGCCCGGACGGCCGCCTCCGGGATGCCGATCGCGCCGCTCGCGCCCTTCATGTCCAGCGCGTCGGTGACGATCACGCCCCCGTACCCCAGGTGCTCGCGGAGCAGCCCGGTGATCACGGCGGGGGAGAGGGTGGCCGGGACCCCGGCGGTGATGGCCGGCAGGTCGAGATGCGCCGTCATCACCGCCCGGGTCCCGGCCTCGATCGCCGCCCGGAACGGCACCAGCTCGCGCCGGTCCAGCAGCTCCAGGTCGGCGTCGACGACGGGCACGCCCAGGTGCGAGTCCTCCACGGTGGCCCCGTGACCGGGGAAGTGCTTGGCGCAGGCCGCGATGCCGGCCTCCTGGGTGCCCGCGACGGCCGCCGCCGCGTGCCGCGCCACCAGCTCCGGGTCGGCCCCGAAGGAGCGGGTGCCGATCACCGGGTTCTCGGCGGCGGTGTTGACGTCCACCGACGGCGCGAAGTTCAGGTTCACCCCGACCGCGCCCAGCTCCGCGCCGAGCGACCGGTAGACGCGCCGGGTCAGCGCCACGTCGTCGACCGCGCCGAGCGCGGCGTTCCCGGGGTACGGGCTGCCCTCCTTGTGCCCGCCGAGGCGGGTGACGTCGCCGCCCTCCTCGTCGATGGTCACCAGGGGCGCACCCGCGCCGCGCATCCGCGCGGTGAGGGCCGCCAGCTCGTCGGTGCCCGGGACGTTGCCGTTCAGCGCGAAAAGCGTCACGCCGCCGAGACCGCGCTCCAGCTCGTCCAGGACCCAGCGGGGCGCGGTCGCGCCGTCGAAGGCCGGCAGCAGGGCGCTGCGGGCGAGCCGTCCGACCTCGTCGTTGCCCATCCGTCCGCTCATCCCTTGACTGCCCCCGCTACCAGGCCGGACACCATCCGGCGTTGCACGATCAGGAAGAAGACCATCACCGGGATGGTGAACAGCGTGGAGGACGCCATGATCGAGCCCCACTCCACCTGCGTCCGGCCGAAGCTGTAGGACAGCGTCAGCGGCAGCATGTACTTGTCCTGGTCCTTCAGGAACGCGAACGCGATCACGAACTCGTTCCACGTGTTCACGAAGGAGAAGATGCCGGTGGCGACCAGGCCGGGCGCGACCAGCGGGAAGGTGATCCGCCAGAACGTGGTGGCCCGGGACGCGCCGTCGATGGACGCGGCGTCCTCCAGGTCCTTCGGGACGGCCGCGACGAACCCGCGCAGCATCAGGACCGAGAACGCCAGCGACGAGCCGACGTACACGATGATCACGCCCGCCAGGCTGTTCAGCAGGTGCAGCCGCTGCGCGTTCAGCATCAGCGGCAGCATCAGCGCCTCCAGCGGCACCATCTGCACGATGATCAGCATCAGCAGGAACGCGATCCGCCCCCGGAACCGGGTGCGCGCCACCGCGTAGGCGGCCAGCATCGCGAGCAGGCTCGACGCCACGACGGTGACGAGCGCGACGATGATGCTGTTCAGGAAGAAGTGGAACAGGCTGTAGTCCAGCCCCTGGCCGTCGAGGACGGCCTTGAAGTGGTGCAGCGTCCAGTGCACCGGCACCGGCAGCGGCGTCTCGGAGTTGATGTCCTCGTTGGTCTTGAACGCCGACGACACCATCCAGAAGACGGGGAAGACGGCGAACAGGAAGACCAGGATCCCGGCGGTGTTGAGGGCGACGCGCGTACCGCGCCCGCCCGTGCCCGGCGCGCTCACGCGACCTCCCCCTGCTTGACCATGACCCGCACGTAGAAGCCGGTGAACACCAGCAGGATGACGGTGAGGACCAGCGCGATCGCGCCGCCCAGCCCGTACTTGGCGGGGAACGCCACCGCCTCGGAGTAGGCGTACATGGCGAGGTTGAACGAGTCCCGGTTGGCGGTGCCGCCGGACAGGAACCACAGCTGGGTGAACACCTTGAAGTCCCAGATGATCGACAGCACGGTGAGCACCAGGAACACCGGCTTGAGCAGCGGGAAGGTGATCTGCCAGAACGCGGTCCAGGCGGACGCGCCGTCCACCCGCGCCGCCTCGTGCAGCTCGCCGGGCAGGCTCTTCAGCCCGGCGAGGACCGACACCGCGATGAACGGGAACGACTGCCAGACCACGCAGAGCACCAGCACGACGTAGGTGCTCAGCGGCTCGGAGAACCAGTTGTAGTCCTCCCAGCCGCCGCCGACGAGCCAGTTCGGCAGCAGGTCGAGGAACCAGGGCACCAGCCCGCCGCCGGGCGTGAACAGCCACTTGTAGACGATCGCGGACGAGATCGCCGGGGTCGCCCACGCCAGCAGCGCGCCGGACGACACCAGCAGCGACATCTTCTTGCCGAGCCGGTTCAGCAGCAGCCCGACCAGGGTGCCGAGGACCATCGTCAGCGCCACCATCGCGGCGGCGGACAGCACGGTGTTGAGGAAGACCTTCCAGAAGAAGTCGTCCTGGAGCACCGTGCTGAAGTTCTTGAACCCGACGTTCTCGGCCGGGTCGAGGCCGCGGACCTCGCGGGTGCCGATCTTGTGGAACGACATCCAGACGAGCTGGCCGATCGGGTAGAGGATGAGCACCGCGATCGCCGCGACGCTGGGCGCGATCAGCAGGTACGGGCCCGGCCGGAACCGGGTGGGGCGGCGGCGCGGCGGGCGCGGGGCGCCGGGCTCGCCGCGCGTGCCGCGCCGCTCGGCCCGGCCGGGAGCGCGCGGGGCCGCGGTGCTCGCCGTGGAGGCGGTGTTCGCCATGGGGCTGGCCTATCCCTCGGGGACTTCGCGG
>NZ_JBFAOF010000823.1:0-3301 GCF_040675125.1 Spirillospora sp. NPDC049652
GCGCGCGTCACCAGGGCGTCCACCTGCGGCGGCAGCCCCTGGACGGCCAGCGACGGCGCCGGGACGACCTCGTTGACGTGCTTGTAGGCGACCGCGAGCGGCGAGTCGGCCCGGTGCGGCAGCTCGCCGGTCAGCAGCTCGTAGAGCAGGATGCCCGCCGCGTAGACGTCGGAGCGGAGGTCGGCGTTGCCGGTCACGACCTGCTCGGGCGCGAGGTAGCCGACGGTGCCGATGATCAGCCCGGTCTTGGTCATCTTGCTCGCCGACTCGGCCCGGGCGAGCCCGAAGTCGGCCACCTTGGCCTGGCCGTCCTCGGTGATCAGCACGTTCTCGGGCTTGACGTCGCGGTGCACCATCCCGGCGCGGTGCGCCGCGCCGAGCGCGGCCAGCACCGGCTGCATCAGGGTGAGCGCCTCGCGCGGCCCGATCCGGCCGCGCTCGGCGAGCAGGTCCCGCAGCGTCCGCCCGGGCACGTACTCCATGACCAGGAAGACGTGCTCGCCGTCGGTGCGCTGGTCGTACACCGCGACCACGTTGGGGTGCGAGAGCGCCGCCGCGGCCTTGGCCTCGCCGATGAACCGCGCGACGAACTCGTCGTCGGCCGCGAGGCCGGCGTGCATGACCTTGATCGCCACGACCCGGTCGAGCCGGACGTCGCGGGCGATGTAGACCGTCGCCATGCCGCCGCGGGCGATCCGGGACTCGATCCGGTAGCGCCCGTCGAGCACCTGCCCGACGAGGGGATCTGCAACCGTTGTGTCCACGCGCCGAGTCTAAAGGGCGGTTTTCGCCGATCTCATCAGCCGGGAGGATGACCGGCCCTCGGACCCGCGGCTGATCCCTCCCGCGCCGCCCCGCCGCGCGGGAGGCGCGCCGGGGCGGCCCCGCTCAGGCGGGCCGTCAGCCGCGCGGGGACTCGGGGGCGGTGGCGCAGGCCACCGGCTCGGCCTCCGCCGGCTCGGGCTCCGCCGGGACGGGCGCTGCGACCGGGACGGGCGCGGACGCCGCCGCGCGGGGCTTGCTGCGCGCCACCGCGACGCCCACCAGGCACAGGGCGCCGCCGATGAACGCGCCGAGCACCGGGACCTCGCCCAGGAACCCCCACGACATCAGGACGACCAGGGCGGGCGAGATGTAGGTGGTCGCGCCGAGCTTTCCGGCGGAGGTGCGGGCGAGCGCGTACGCCCAGGTGGTGAAGGCGAGCGCGGTCGGGACGACGCCCAGGTAGATCATGTTCAGCGTCGCGGTCGCCGAGGCGTGCGGCGCGTGCGAGACGAGCTGGCCCGCGAACGGCAGGCAGAACACCGTGCCGACCACGCAGCCGTAGGTGGTCACCTGCAGCGCCGAGGCGTGCCTCAGCGCGGGCTTCTGGATGACCACGCCGCATCCGTAGGCGACGGCCGCCAGGACGCACAGCACCACGCCGAGCAGCGACGACCCGTCGCCGGTGGACGTCGCGAGCCCCACGACGACGGCCCCGCCGAACGCGACCGCGAGGCCGGCGAACAGCCGGGGCGGGAAGCCCTCGCGCAGCAGCCAGCCGCCGAGCAGCGCGATCAGGATCGGGCCGATGTTGACCAGCATGGCCGCGGTGCCCGCGTCCACCTTCCGCTCGCCCCAGTTGAGGACGGCCATGTAGAAGCCGAACCAGAGCACGCCGGAGCCGATGATGCCGGGCCAGGCGGCGCGCGGCGGCAGGCCCTCGCGGCGGACGGCGAGGATGGCGAGGAGCACCACCGACCCGCACGCCAGCCGGCCGAGGGCGAGCGCGCCCGGCGGGTAGTCGGTGCCCGCGCTGCGGATGGCCACGAAGGCCGAGGCCCATGCGAGCACCGTCACCGCGGCCGCGAGGACCGCGCGCCGGTCCACCTGTGTCGTCGTCATGCGCCTCATCCTGGTCCCCGGACATCTCCACGGCGGTCGAAGTGTGATCGTCCGCCCAAAAACGGGCGGATGCCGTGATTTCCGGACATCAGTGTGCAGCGCGACGATCATTCAGGTCTAGTGAGTACTGCTGCAACCCACTGGTTAGGACGGCTTAACAATGCCGTCGAACGGCGACGACGCCTGGGCGTACCGGCGCTTGGGGATGCGGCCGGCCAGCCGGGCGAGCCGTCCGGCCTCGACCGCGTGCCGCATCGCCGCGGCCATCCGCGCCGGGTGCTGGGCGCGCGTCACGGCCGTCGCCAGCAGCACCGCGTCGCAGCCCAGCTCCATCGCGAGCGCCGCGTCCGAGGCGGTGCCGAGCCCGGCGTCCAGGATCACCGGGACGGTCGCCGCCTCCACGATCAGCTCGATGTTGTGCGGGTTGCGGATGCCGAGCCCGGAGCCGATCGGCGAGCCCAGCGGCATCACCGCGACGCAGCCCACCTGCTCCAGCCGGCGCGCCAGCACCGGGTCGTCACTGGTGTAGGGGAGCACGGCGAAACCGGCGTCCACCAGCTGCTCGGCGGCGTCCACCAGCTCGATCGGGTCCGGCAGCAGGGTGCGCTCGTCGGCGATGACCTCCAGCTTCACCCAGTTGGTGCCGAGCGCCTCGCGGGCCAGCTTGGCGGTCAGCACCGCCTCGCCCGCCGTGAAGCAGCCCGCGGTGTTGGGCAGCACGCGGATGCCGTGCTCGCGCAGGACGTCCAGCACCGAGCCGCGGGCGGCCGGGTCCACCCGGCGCATCGCGACCGTGGTCAGCTCGGTCCCGGACGCGGCGAGCGCCTCGCCCAGCACGCTCATGCTCGGCGCGCCGCCGGTGCCCATGATCAGCCGGGAGCCGAACTCCTCGCCCGCGATGACCAGCGGGTCGCGCCCGTCCGTGAGCCGGTCCGCGCGTCCGTCCGCGCGTCCGTCCGCGCGTCCGTCCGTGTGCGCGTCCGTGTGCGCGTCCGTGTGCGCGTCCGCGCGTCCGTCCGTCCCGGGCGGCATGTGAGCCGTCACCTTCATCCTCCCTGCACGGCGGTCAGCACCTCGAGCCGGTCCGCCTCGGTCAGCCTCGTCGCGGTCCACGCGGACCGCGCCACCACCTCGTCGTTCAGTGCGGCGGCCACCCCGCTCGGGGCGTCGGTGACCGCGGCGACCGCGTCGGCGACGCTCGCGGCCTCGGGGAGGTCGCGCGGCTCGCCGTTCACAAAGACCTTCATGCGCCTTGTCGGAACCCTTCGGAGGAGAGAGCGGAGGAGAAGCGGTCGGGGGAGAAGGGGCGGGCGACCTCGGGGAGCACGCCGTCCAGCAGCGCCGCGCAGAGCGCGTCGGCGCTGACCGGGGTGAGCAGGATCCCGTTGCGGTAGTGCCCGACGCCGAGCACCAGGCC
>NZ_JBFAOF010000824.1:0-3299 GCF_040675125.1 Spirillospora sp. NPDC049652
GTCTCGAGCTGGGCGACGACGGCCGCGCCCGCGACGGCGACGGCGATCTCGTCCTGGATCTCCGAGTTCATGAGGCCGAGGCGGCGCAGGGCGGGGAGGCGCTCGCCGGACAGCAGGGGCGCGAGGTCCGCCACGGTGGCGTCGCCGCCGTAGTTCTGGGTGCCGAGCCACAGGTCCAGGCGGGTGAGGTTCGGCAGGTCGCTCGCCCCCACGGCCCGGACGACCGGGGCGGGCAGCCCGCCGGACTCGAACCGGAGCGTGCGCAGCGCCGCGTGCTCGACCGGTTCGAGCACCAGGCCCTGGGAGCCGCGGACCTCCAGCCGCTCCAGGTCGGGGTAGGCCTTGAGCACCGGCGTGATGTCGCCCTGCTCGATCCAGGAGACCTCGGCCTCCTCCATCACGATGTCGCCGATGAACAGCGACCGCAGCGCCGGGAAGGCGGGGGCGGCCTCGACGAGCAGCGCGCCGACGTCGACGCTGCCCGAGTCGTAGGACGCCCCCCAGTAGCCGATGACCAGCGCCGTGACCGCGCTGGTGTCCACCTCTTCGCGGAACTTGGCCAAAACGTCCGCGAAGTCGCCCTCGTCGTAGGAGGTGCGGACGGCCCACGCGTACGAGGACGGCGAGGCGACCGCGGCGTCGAGCAGATCGTCCTCCGGGCCGTATCCGGCGACGGGCAGTCCGGCGTACTCGGTCAGGTGTTCGTGGATGGTCATCGGGTCCCTTTCCGGATCACTGTGAGGACATGTCCTACCAGTGCCGCCCGACAAATACCGTCCGATCAGGTGAAATGCGGGTGAGACCGGTCACTCGGAAACCTCGACGTAGAACCCGTCATCGGGGTCGAACACGTGCCGGTCCTCCAGGTCCACCTCGACGCCGGGCAGCGCCGTCCGGACGCGCTCGGCCATCTCCTCCGAGAGGAAGTGGTAGTGGAGGTCGAGCTTCTTCAGATGGGTCAGCGGCTGCCCGGCCAGCAGCGCCTCCGCGCCGGTGTCGGTCAGCAGTCCCATCGCCAGGCTCAGCGACTCCAGACCGGCCACGACCGGGGCGCCCGCGACGGCGGCGGCGATCGCGTCCTGGATCTCCGAGTCCTCCAGCCCCAGGTGGCGCAGGGCGGGGAAGCGCTGCCCGGACAGGAACGGCTCCAGGTCCTCCACCGTCGCGTCGCCGAGGTACTCGCCCACACCGAGCCACAGGTCGAGGTGCTCCAGGTTGGGCAGCGTGCTCCGCCCGACGGTCCGGACGATCGAAGCGGGCAGCCCGCCCGACTCGAACCGCAGCACCCGCAGCGCCTCGCTCTCGATCGGCTCGAACTCCAGGCCCGCCGAGCCCCGGATCTCCACCCGCTCCAGCCCCGGGAACGCCGTGAAGACCGGCGTGGTGTCGCAGTGCTGGATCCAGGAGATCTCCGACTCCTCCGCCAGGATGTCGCCGATGAACAGGGCGCGCAGGGCCGGGAGGGCGGACGCCGAACCGGCGAGCAGCGTCGGGACGTCGACCTCGTCGTACGGGCTCCAGTAGCCGACGACGATCGCCTCGATCCCGCCGGTGTCCACGGTCTCCAGGAAGCGCGCCCAGACCTTGCCGAAGTCGTCCACGCCGTCCCCCATGCCGCTGACGGCCCACGCGTAGGACGACGGCGACGCCAGCGCCTCCGCGGACGGGGCGCCGGACGGGCCGAACTCCGCCACCGGCAGCCCGGCGAACTCGGTCAGATGCTCATGGACGCCCATGAATTCCTCCTGGTCAAGGTCAGAAACCCCGTCCTATCAGGACCGCGCGACGCGTATCGCCGCTTCCGCGAACCTCCGGACCACCGCACCGGAAAAAGCGGCGGCCCCCGGACGGGATCGTCCGGGGGCCGCCGAGGGAGCGGTCACGGTCAGGCGGGGAGCACCGAGCCGTGGTACTTGTCCTGGATGAACTTCTTGACCTCCGGGCCGCGGAGCAGGTCGACGAGCTTCTTGATCTTCTCGTCGTCCTTCTTCTCGGGCGTGGTCACCAGCCCGTTCACGTACGGGTTGTTCTGCGCCGACTCGGTCGCCAGCGCCTCCTTGGACGGGTCGAGCTTCGCTTCCAAGGCGTAGTTCCCGTTGATCACCGAGGCGTCCACGTCACCGAGCTGGCGCGGCAGCGCCGCCGCGTCGGTCTCCTTGAACTTGATGCCCTTCGGGTTGGACGCGACGTCCTTCGGCGTGGCCTTCTCCTCGCTGCCCGGCTTCAGCGTGATCAGCTGGTTGGCGGCCAGCAGCTTCAGCGCCCGCGCCTCGTTGGACGGGTCGGACGGCACGGCGACGGTCGCGCCCTGCTTCAGCTCGGAGAGCTGCTTGACCTTCTTGGAGTAGACGGCCAGCGGCTCCAGGTGGACGCCCGCGACGAACACGAGCTTGGCGCCGAGCTTGGCGTTCGACTCCTCCAGGTACGGCTTGTGCTGGAAGTAGTTGGCGTCGAGCTGGCCGTCCTTGAGGGCGGGGTTCAGCTGCTCGTAGTTGCTGAACTCCTTGACCTCCAGCTTGAGCCCGGCCTTGTCGGCCAGGTTCTTCTTGACGTAGTCGAGGATCTCGGCATGCGGGACCGAGGTCGCGCCGACGACGAGGGTGTCCTTGTCCTTGCTGGAGCCGCAGGCGGCGAGCCCGAGCAGCAGTCCGGCGGCGGCCACGGTGGCGGTGATCTTACGAAGCACGAAGAGTGCCCCCTTCTGATGTGGACTAGCGGTGGGACAGGCGCCGGACGAGCCGGTCGCCGAGCAGCTGGACGACCTGGACCAGCACGACGATCACCGCGACGACCGCGATCATCACCGTGTTCTCGAAGCGCTGGTAGCCGTAGCGGATGGCGATGTCGCCGAGGCCGCCGCCGCCGATCGCCCCGGCCATCGCCGAGTAGCCGATCAGCGCGACGAAGGTGACGGTGAGCCCCGCGAGCAGGCCCGGACGGGCCTCGCGGAGCAGCACCTTCCCGGCGATCTGGACGCGGGAGGCGCCCATCGCGCGGGCGGCGTCGACCACGCCCGGGTCCACCTCGCGCAGCGAGGTCTCCACGAGCCGGGCGTAGAACGGGATGGCCGAGATCGCGAGCGGGACGATCGCGGCGGTGGTGCCGATGGTGGTGCCGACCAGCGCCCGGGTGAGCGGCAGCAGCGCCACCAGCAGGATGATGAACGGAATGGACCGGCCGATGTTCACGACCAGCCCGAGCACGTGGTGGACGGCCGGGAGCGGGGCCAGCCCGCGCCGGTCGGTGACGACCAGCGCGAGGCCGAGCAGCACCCCGAACACGGCGGTGATCACGGTGGC
>NZ_JBFAOF010000825.1:0-3296 GCF_040675125.1 Spirillospora sp. NPDC049652
ATGGCCAGCCCGCGCCCGGACGTCCCGTCCAGGGTGAGCGGCTGGACGACGGGCTGGACGTCCGAGCCGTCCTCCACCTCGATCACCGGCCCCGCGTCCGAGAGCAGCACCCGGGCCGTGATCGGGTCACCCGGGTCACAGCCGTGCCGGAGCGCGTTGGTGACGAGTTCCGTGACGACCGTCCGCGCGAGATAGACCAGGTCGGACGCGTAGTCGTGCGCGCCGAACCACTCGCCCACGAAGTCCCGCACCTCCTTGATGGACTCCGGGTCGGCGCGCGTCTCGATCTCCGAAATGTCTGCTGTGTTGCTGCACGGGCGAGAGTTCTTTTTCATGACCACGGAACCGCCTTCCGAGATTCTTGCGGGCGCGTGGTCATTGAGCCACCGAATGTGTACCGTGAGTCACAAAGCGCAGCTTGTTGGTGGGCAGTGAAGTGGGATTCCCGCCCCCTTGGTTGGGTCGCGCTTGAGTCGTACTTTGGCTGAGAGGACGACGTGATGGCTCCGAAGCGCAAGAAGGCCACGACCTCTTCGAGTCTGCTCGCCTTCGGCAAGCGGTTCCGTGCCTACCGCCAGGCCAGGGGATGGACGCAGGAGGCGGTGGCGAAGCGCGCCAACAATGGGGCGGGCGTGAAAGCGCAGTACATCGGCGCGATCGAGAACGGCCGCACCCGCTGCTCCCGCAAGTTCATCGAGCTCATGGACGGCGAGTTCGGCGCGGAGGGCGAGCTGGTCGACCTCTGGGACGACCTCGTCAAGGACGCCGCGTTCCCCACCTGGTTCGACTGGCACGTGATCGAAAGCGAGGCCGCCGAACTGTCGGCCTACTCGCTCAGTGTCGTCCACGGACTTCTGCAAACTCCGGAATACGCCGAGGTCTTGCTCCACGGAGACAAGGACAAGATCGAGGCGCGCATGAAGAGGCAGAAGATTCTGTCGCGCCAGGAGCCGGCACCGCCGAGCTGCATCTTTCTGATCGATGAGGCCGTCCTCTACCGCCAAGTGGGCTCACCTGAGACCATGGCGCGACAGTGCGACATGCTGATCGAGGTCATGAGCAGGAGAACAGCCGTCCAGGTGGTTCCTATGCGTGCGGACCACTCGGCTGTGGTCAGCGCGTTCACCTTCGCATTGCTGTCGGAGGGTAAAGAGATCGCCTATGTCGAATGCGCTGCTCGCGGATTCACGATGGAAGACCCGGAGGATATTGCAGCACAGCGTCAGGCGCTCAGAGAAGTGCAGTCGCTGGCCCTCCCCAGAGACCTCACCATCGAGATGATCCAAAAGATTAAGGTGGAGAGATGGACCTAGATGGCTTCGAGTGGCGCAAGAGCAGCTTGAGCGGCCCCAACGGCGGCGAGTGCGTCGAGGTGGGCGCGGCGCCTGACATGTGGCGCAAGAGCAGGCACAGCGGAGGCAACGGCGGTGAATGCGTCGAGGTCGCCAGCACGCCGGGCCGGTTGGCTCTGCGGGACAGCAAGGATGCTGCGGGTGGAGTTCTCCGGCTCGCCATGGCGGAGTTCCGCGATCTCGTGGACTCCGTGAAGCGGACGGGATGAGAAACGATGTCCCGGGACTGGCGCGAGTGGCGGCGCAGCAGCCACAGCGGCACCAACGGCGGGCAATGCATCGAGGTTGGCGCGCAACCTGCCGTGTGGCGTAAGGCTTCCCGCAGCGATGAGATCGGTGACAACTGCGTCGAGGTCGCCGATGTGGCCAGTCTGGTGGCGCTTCGGGACAGCAAGAATCCGGACGGTGGGGTTCTTGTGATGAGCCGGGGTGGGTTCGGGGCCGTGCTTGCGGCGGTCAGGGGGCGGTAGCGCCCTGACCGCCGGTCAGCATTCGATGACGTTGACGGCTAGGCCGCCTCGGCTGGTCTCCTTGTACTTGTCGAGCATGTCCCGGCCCGTGTCCTTCATGGTCTTGATGGCCCGGTCCAGCGAGACGAAGTGCTTGCCGTCGCCGCGCAGGGAGATGCGGGCCGCGCTGATGGCCTTGATGGCGCCGACCGCGTTGCGCTCGATGCAGGGGACCTGGACGAGGCCGCCGACCGGGTCGCAGGTGAGGCCGAGGTTGTGCTCGATGCCGATCTCGGCGGCGTTCTCGACCTGCTCGGGGGTGCCGCCGAGGACCTCGGTGAGGCCCGCGGCGGCCATCGAGCAGGCGGAGCCGACCTCGCCCTGGCAGCCGACCTCGGCACCGGAGATGCTGGCGTTCTGCTTGAACAGGACGCCGACCGCGCCGGCGGTCAGCAGGAAGCGGACGACGCCCTCGTCGTCCGCGCCCGGGACGAACCGGTCGTAGTAGTGCAGGACGGCCGGGATGATGCCCGCCGCGCCGTTGGTGGGGGCGGTGACGATCCGGCCGCCGGCGGCGTTCTCCTCGTTCACCGCCAGGGCGAACAGGGTCACCCAGTCCATCGCGGCGAGCGGGTCGGTGGCCTTCTCGGTGACCAGCTTGCGGTGCAGCCGGGGCGCGCGGCGGCCGACCTTCAGGCCGCCGGGCAGCAGGCCCTCGCGGGAGCAGCCGCGGTCCACGCAGGCGCGCATGACCTGCCACAGCTCGACCAGGCCCGCCCGGATCTCGGCCTCGGAGCGGCCGAACGCCTTCTCGTTCTCCAGCATCAGCGCGGAGATCGACAGGCCCGTCTCGTGGCAGCGTTCCAGCAGCTCGGCGGCGGTGTCGAAGCGGTAGGGCAGGACGGTGTCGTCGGCCTTGATGCGGTCCGCGCCGGTCGCGTTCTCGTCCACGACGAAACCGCCGCCGACCGAGTAGTAGACCTTGCTCGCCAGCTCCTCGCCCTCGGCGTCGAAGGCCGTGAAGCGCATGCCGTTCGGGTGCCCCGGCAGGGAGATCTTGCGCTCGAACACCAGGTGCTCGCCGACGACGAACGGCACGGGGTGCGAGCCGAACAGGGTGAGGGTGCCGCTCTCGCGGACGCGCGCCAGGCGCTCGTCCACGGTGTCCACGTCCACCAGCTCGGGCTTGTCGCCCTCCAGACCGAGGATGACGGCCTTGTCGCTGCCGTGGCCCTTGCCGGTCAGGCCGAGCGAGCCGTACAGCACCGCCCGGACCGACGCGGTCTTGGCCAGCAGGCCGTCCTGGTCGAGCCCGCGCGCGAAGCGGTGCGCGGCGGCCATCGGTCCTCCGGTGTGCGAGGACGACGGCCCGATGCCGATCTTGAAGAGGTCGAAGACGCTGATAGCCATGGAAGTCCTGCTACTCCGTTGTAGCGCGTGCGCGCCCCCGCCCGCGGCGCGCGGACGGGGGCGCGTCGATCACAGGTTCGGGTAC
>NZ_JBFAOF010000826.1:0-3295 GCF_040675125.1 Spirillospora sp. NPDC049652
CTCGAACCGGGCCACCTCGCCGACGAGTTCGGCGCCGCGCCTGCGGGCGCTTGGGGGTCGCGGCCCTGCCCGTGGCCGCCTTGCCCGTGGTCTTGGCGGTGGTGGTCTTGGGGGTGGTGTCGTTGGTGGCCATCGCCTTGCCTTTCGTCGTGTGGTTGCTGCGTGACCACCTTCAACCCCGGCGTCGGGCAGCTCCAAGACGCCGCCCATCGGCGAGGCCGTCACGGCGGGCGGGCGTCCTCGCCGATGGGGTCGGGTTCACCTGCCGGCGGCTGCGCCGATGAGGCGTGCACCACATTCCGCGGGGCGATGTGGGCTCATGATCATCCCAACTTTTTCGATCCCACCTTGGCGCACCTGCGTGCGCCTGGCCGCCGGGGTGAGCTGTGGGGAGGGCGAGGGGTGACCCCCCACCCGGTTGCGGCCCCGGCGCTGGAGGGGTCGCCGGGGCCTCGCCGGGCCGCGTGTGGTGCGGCGTCCGGGGTGGGTCAGGTGGTGCCGAAGAACAGCTTGTCGAAGTCGGTCACGGTGGCGTCGTCCCATGCGCCGCGTAGGTCGGGTTCGGTGTTGACGCTGCTGCGGTGCCAGGAGGAGTCAACCTGTCGGCCGCCGGTCAGGTCGGGACGGTAGGTGCACAGGTCGGCCAGGCGGCGGCGGATCTCGGCGCGGTCCACCTTGCCGTCGTCGGTGACGGTGACGCCGGAGAAGTCGCCTTCCAGCGCGACGGAGGTGGGGTCGGGGAACCCGGCTCGCTGGGCCTCCCGGCGCACCGCGTCGCGCAGGGTGGTGTCGTGGACCTGCTGAGCACGGCGGGCGGCATGAAGCTCTTCGATCGTGGTGGGCTGGGGGTTGGTGTCGTCGGTCATGCGGCGTCCTTGTCGGTGTTGTGGTCGGTGAGCAGGTCGCGGGCGATGGGCAGCCATTCGGGCTCGGTGGTGAGGGTGGCGATGTTGGAGATCATGAACGGGTCGGTGATCGGGCCGTTGGCACCGACGGTCTGCCGGTCGGCGTGCGGGGTGCCCGCGAGCTTGTAGGCCATGTGCTGCCAGGCGGCGACGCCGCTCGCGCGGTCACGCAGGCTGGTGAAGTCCGCACGGAGCTTGTCGGCGGCGGCCTCGTACTCGGGCAGCACCCGCGCCAGCCACGCGGTGCGCCGCTCCGGGTCGGCCATGATCTCGTTGTACAGATCGACGTAGGCGTAGTAGGCGCTCTGGGCCGCGTGGACGGCTACCCGCGCGGCGTCGTCGGCTTCGTGGGCCAGGCCGAACAGGCCGGGCGCGAGGGGCGCGTGTCCTTCGCCGTTGCGGGCGGCCTCCAGCGCGGCGGCCTTGTCGTCTGCCTCGGCCTGGCGGGCGTCGGCGAAGGCGTCGTGTGCCTTGGCTTCCGCGTCGTGGGCGATCTCGCGTGCCTCGATGGCGGCGCGGGCGGCCTGCACCAGTTCGTCGGGTGCGCCGAAGGGGGCGGGGAACGGCACCGGGGGGCGGCTGCCGATGCCGCCCTCGAAGCCCAGTTCGTAGAAGGTGTCGATGAACGCCATGATCAGTTTCTCCTTGTCGTGATGGCGGTCGGGTCGGTGGTGCGGTCGGTTCCGCACGCGGCGCGGTGGCCCTGGGTGTCCAGCCCCCAGCGGCAGCGCGGGCAAGTTCCGAGGGGTGCCGGGGAGCACCTGCCGCAGCCGGGCCGGGGGGTGCCGTCACACCCTTCACATGCGTCACTTTCGCTGGTCAGCGCCGTTACGGGGCGTTCTGCTGTGACGGATGGATCTGTCACCGCCGTCTTGGGTGTGACGGATGCATCTGTCACGGCCGAGGTATCCGTTTGGGGTCTGACCTGGGAAAGTGATGGGTGTGACGCTTGCGACGGAGAGGGGGACCCCGCCTGGGCCGGGCCGCTGCCCGGCGGTGTGTCGGGGTGGGGGAGGTAGAGGGTGAAGGCGTCGGTGAAGTCGGCGGCCCGGTAGCCGCGTTTCTGGGTCTTGCGGGTGCCGTCGTCAGTGGCGACCCACTGCGGGCCGCTGGGGCGGATGCCGTAGTCCTGGAGCCGGGTGGCCAGGCCCTTGGTCGTCAGGGTCGTCCACGGCGACTCGGGCAGGGCGCGCAGCCGCTGGATCAGGTCGGCGCTGGTGATGAAGTCGCTCTTGACCAGCTCCAGTACCTCGCGCAGGTCGGCCAGCAGATGCAGGTTGGTCGAGGACACCGCGTCGTCGGCGGCGGCCTGGGCGACCAGTAGCGCGCACGCCCACCGGGCGCGGTCGGGCCAGGGTCCGCCTGCCAGGTCGGCCAGCGCCAGCAGCGGTTCCCACACGTCGGCCGCGCGGTCCTCCACTCCCGGCGGCATGACCGGTACGGCGTGCTCCAGCTCCTCCAGGTGCGCAGCCAGCCAGGCGGCCACCTCGTCGCGCAGCGCGTGCAGCGGGGGCACGTCGCGGCGCTGCCGGAAGGCGTCGGCGTGCTCGCCGGGGCCGCGCCTGCGCATCACGACCTGAACCGAGCGGTCGGTGATGGTGTCGGGCAGGCGGCCGATCCCGGCCAGGGCGGCCATGGCGAAGGTCTCGAACTCGCGCGGGGTGTTGCTGTCGCCCTCGCACCGGTGGATCTTGCGGCCCCGCTGCCATCCGGCGTTCAGCAGGCCGCGCAGGTCCTCGTTGCCCTCGGCGGCGCGCTTGGTGCCCCACAGCGTGTCGGCCTCGTCGAACAACAGCGTCGGCGGCGCGTCGTCCTGCACCAGCCGCATGATGGCTGCCACCGAGGCGTTTACCGTCATCAGCGGCGCGTGGCACAGCGCCTCGACCACATCCAGCAGCCGGGACTTGCCGCATCGCTTCTCCGGCGAGCTGATCGCCAACCGGGGAGCCTGCTGCCACGCCTTCACCGCGTGCGTGGCCGCGATCCACAGCGTGACCGCCACTGCCGTCTCCGGCGAGGGCAGCACCACATAGCGGGTCAGCGCGGCATGCACGCGGTCCAGCAGGGCCACGCCGTCGGCGGGCTGGTTGAGTTCGGCCAGGGACGGCACGGCGGCGAGCGCGGTCACCGGCCACCACCCGCCGGGATGCGGCGGCGCGCCGAGGCGACCGCCGCGCGGGCTTCGCGTTCAGGCAGGCCCGCCCGCACCGCCGCCGCCACCAGGTCCTCAAACACCTCGGGGTGGTGGCCGTCGCGCGCCGCGCAGCACGCGGCCCAATACAGCAGGTTGTTCCGGCTGCCCTGGGGCGCGTGGGCGACGCACCGCACCAGCCCGGCCGCGCCACGCTGTGCCCGGCCCGGCCCGTTGCGGCGCGGCGCGGCGGCTCGCC